>JACCZI010000034.1 GCA_013696015.1 Nocardioidaceae bacterium | reverse complement strand
GGCCCGGGCGCAGTCCGGCGACATCGCCGGGCGGCTGGACAACGAGGGCGTCCACGTCCGCCGCGGGTTCGGTGTGCTCGACGGTCCGCAGCACGTCGTCGTACGCGGTGCGTGTGGCCAGGACGCGAGCGAGGAGCGGCTGTCCGCCGATGTGGTTCTGGTCGCTACCGGTGCCCACCCCCGGGTCGTCGACACGGCGCTGCCGGACGGCGAACGCATCCTCACCTGGGAGCAGGTGTACGACCTCGACGAGTTGCCGGAGCGTCTCGTCGTAGTGGGGTCCGGGGTGACCGGCGCGGAGTTCGCCGGTGCTTACCAGGCGCTGGGCAGCGACGTGGTCCTGGTGTCCAGCCGGGACCTGGTGCTGCCCGGTGAGGACGCCGATGCGGCGCGGGTGATCGAGGACGTGTTCACCAGGCGCGGGATGTCGGTGCTGGCAGGCTCCCGCATGGCCGGCGTCGAGCGGGTCGGTGCCGAGGTCGAGGTGACGCTGACCGACGGTCGGACCGTCACCGGTTCGCACTGCCTGCTGGCACTCGGCTCCGTCCCCAACACCGACGGGCTCGGCCTGGTCGAGGCCGGTGTGGGCGTCGATGACGCGGGGTATGTGAGCGTCGACGGGGTCTCTCGTACGTCGGCTCGGGGGGTGTATGCGGCCGGAGACTGCACCGGTGTCTTGATGCTGGCCTCGGTCGCGGCGATGCAGGGCCGGATCGCGATGTGGCACGCGCTGGGAGACGCGGTGCGACCGCTGGACCTCAAGACCGTGTCGTCGAACGTGTTCACCGCGCCCGAGATCGCCACCGTGGGCTGGACGCAGCGCTCGGTCGAGGCGGGGGAGATCGAGGTCGATGCGGTGACGCTGGATCTCAGCGGCAACGCCCGCGCCAAGATGGCCGGTGTCCGCGACGGGTTCGTCAAGCTGTTCTGCCGGCCGGGCGCCGGGACTCTGGTCGGCGGTGTCGTCGTCGCGCCGCGGGCCAGCGAGCTGATCCACCCGATCGCGATCGCGGTCGGCACCGGCCTCACCGCGGACCAGGTCGCCAACGCGTTCTCGGTCTACCCCTCGATGAGCGGCTCCATCGCCGAGGCCGCCCGCCGCCTCCACCACCGCTAGCCGCGGACCGCCGATCCGCACGCGGTGGTGTCGCCGGACGTATCTGCGGCGGTCAGCGGCGCTCTCCCTTCCCAATGGCACGAGCGGTTGTGTTGAATCGGGTGATCGGCCTGTCGAAAGCACCCGCCCGGGATGTGTGGAAGTGCTCGTCTCAGGTGGAATGAGGGGGTGACCGGCGACGATGCCACCCTGTAAATCCCTTTATTGTTATTACACCGGTGTAATTCAAATGCGACACGCGATGGTAGTGGCGAATCGGGGAATGGCTCCGCATAATCGCTGTGGAAGGTCACACAAGACACTTCTGTCACTTTCGTAACAGCGTCTCGAAGGGGTTCGACTGATGCTTCACCGTGGCCACGCGCGACCATGTCTGCGAGCGGGGTCTCTTGCCGCGACCGGCGCAACATTGGCTGCGGTCAGCCTGGTCGTAACTGGTGCCTCCGACGCACCGGGCACGCCGCCATCGGACTCGAGGAGTGCGCAGTCACCGACCGCTGTGCACACGCTGCGGGTCCCCGGCGATGGGGCACTACGGCCGTCCGGCCGCGGCGACGTGATCGCAGCCCTCGCCCCGACGCCGACCGCGAACTACGGCATGGTCGCCGTGACCTGGGACCAGGGCACCGCGCCCGATAGCTTGGCGGTGCAGGTCCGTTCCCGTGTCGACGGTG
Source organism: Nocardioidaceae bacterium (assembly GCA_013696015.1). Taxonomy (GTDB): domain Bacteria; phylum Actinomycetota; class Actinomycetes; order Propionibacteriales; family Nocardioidaceae; genus JACCYJ01. The sequence goes on along the minus strand of JACCZI010000034.1, from coordinate 1,429 downwards.
TGTGGACGCCGTGGCAGCCGCTCGAGGTCGATCTCGACGAAGGCCCCTCGAGCGCCGAGGAGGGCGACGTCCGTGACGGCACCGCTCCTGCGTGGGTCGGTCGGGCCGACGGTGTCGCCGTACGCGTCACCGCTCCCGACGGGCGCCGCCCCACAGGGGTCCAGGTGGTGACGATCGACCCCGGCAACCCGGCGGCGGAAACTGCCGGCTCGCGGCTGCGAGCCGCTGCCGCGTCCAACGGCCGGCCGATCACCCGGGCGCCGAAGTTCCCGGCGATGCCGAACATCGTCAGCCGCAAGCAGTGGGGCGCCAACCCCAAGCTCGGCGATTCTTGCTGGGATCCGCTGTACGGCTCCTCGGCGCGGATGGTGTTCATCCACCACACCGTGAACTCCAACGACTACAGCCGCAGTGACGGTCCCGCGATCATGCGCAGCATCCACGCGTACCATACGCAGAGTCGCGGCTGGTGCGACATCGGCTACAACTTCCTCGTCGACCGGTACGGCACGATCTACGAGGGCCGTCGCGGCGGCATGCGGCTGCCGGTGCGAGGCGCGCACGCCGGCGACTACAACACCAACAGCGTCGGCATCTCGATGATCGGGAACTTCGACGAGGCAGAGGTCCCGCGTGGGATGAAGAACGCGCTGGTCCGCCTGGTGGGCTGGCGGCTCGGCACCAGCTACGCCCCGGCCCTCGGCGGGCTCCGCCTCAACGGGACCCGCTTCCACCGCATCGCGGGGCACCGGGATGCCATGTCGACCACCTGCCCCGGCCGTTACGGGTACGACTGGCTGCCACGGCTGCGCCACCGGGTGGCTGACTACCTCAGCCGGTTCGACTCGAAGATCGAGGCCAAGGGCGACCGCCTCGGCAAGGACGTCACCGGTCCGGTCTTCATCGGCGAGCTCAACATCGGCGATGGCCGGCGTACCGAGTTCCGCAAGGGCGCGATGTTCGTCAAGGCGGGTGCCGGTACCCACTGGCTGTCGGGTCGCGCCCTCAACGCCTACCGCCGGATGCACGGACCGCGAGGCCGGCTCGGCTTCCCGCGTACCGACGTCCGCGCTACCGCGGTCGCGGGCGTCACCACGCTCGCGTTCGAGCACGGCCGGACATTCTTCGTCCCGTCGCGCCCGCCGCGGACGTTGTGGGGCCGGGTCCTGCAGCGCTACACCAAGCTGGGCTCGGTGTCGGGCAACCTCGGCCTGCCCACCTCGAGTCTGGTCGTGGACGACGTCACCGAGCGGGCCCGGTTCCAGCACGGCACGATCAGCCTGAACCGGTCGACGGGCGAGATCACGGTGACGCCACGATGAGGATGAGCGGCCGCCGGCGCGCGTGCACCGTGGTCTCGGTCGGCGCCGTGCTCGTGACGAGCACCGCAGTGCTGTCCGGTGTGCAGCCCGGTGCCGCGGCGCAGACG
>JACCZI010000095.1 GCA_013696015.1 Nocardioidaceae bacterium | reverse complement strand
CCCGCCGCGGGCGGGTCCGGTATGGGCGAACCTGACGCTGCTCCGTGTGAAGACCCCGCCGACGATCCGAGACTTATGACGGGTGCTCAGGCGGTGAGGCTGCGGCCTTCGGCGTCCTGCGGGGACTCCGGGGCCGCCTCGACCGTCCCCCTGCGTACGAGCACGGTGCCGACGCGGTTGCGACGGCCGGCGGGTGACTCGGCCTGCAGCAGCAGCCCCTCCACCTCTACCTCACTGCCCGGGATCGGCACCTTGCCCAGGTGCTTGGCCATCAGCCCACCCACCGAGTCGATGTCCTCGTCCTCGAGGTTGAGGTCGAACAGCTCGCCGAGGTCGTCGACTGGGAATCGCGCTGAGACCCGCACCGAGCCGTTCGCCAACCACTCCACCTGGTCTGGCTCCACGTCGTACTCATCGGTGATCTCGCCGACGATCTCCTCCAGCACGTCCTCGATGGTGACCAGCCCCGCCGTGCCACCGTACTCGTCGACAACGATCGCGACGTGCATCCGCTGTGCCTGCATCTCGCGCAACAAGACGTCGACCGGCTTGGAGTCCGGGACGTACATGCATCGCCGCATCGTCGACTCGACCCGTTCCGTGGTCTCGGCCTCGTGGCGGTCGAAGACCCGTTTGATGATGTCCTTGAGGTACGCCATGCCGACGACATCGTCGAGGTTCTCCCCCGTCACCGGGATGCGCGAGTAGCCGCTGCGCAGGGCCAGCGACATCGCCTGGCGCAGGGTCTTGGTGCTCTCGATGAAGACCATGTCGGTCCGCGGGACCATGACCTCGCGCACCAGCGTGTCGCCGAGCTCGAACACCGAGTGGATCATCTCCCGCTCGCGGGACTCGATCAGCCGGCTCGCCTCCGCCTGGTCGACCGCCTCGCGGAGCTCGGCCTGGGAGTTGAACGGCCCCTCCCGGAAGCCACGGCCGGGCGTCAGCGCGTTGCCGAGCAGAATCAGCAGCCGCGGCAGCGGCCCGAGGACGCGGGTCAGGGCCAGCACCGGCCCGGCGAAGAGCAGCGCGACACTGTCGGCGTGCTGCATGCCGATCGTGCGCGGGGCCACGCCGATCACCACGTACGACACCACGACCATGACTCCGGCTGCGAGCAGCACGCGCTGCCAGTCGGAGTCGAACGAATCGGCAACGACGAGGGCAACCAGCACGATCGCGGTCGTCTCCGCCGCCAGGCGCAGCAAGAGCACCGTGTTGAGGTAGCTCGGCGGGTCCTCCGCAATACGCACGAGCCGGGATGCACCGCTGCGCTCCTCGCGCACCAACCCATCAGCGCGGGCGCGCGAGAACGACGCCAACGCCGCGTCCGCGCCGGCCAGCAGCCCGGCCACCAGCGTCAGGACGGCGGCGATGGTGAGCAGCCAGATGTCGCCTGTGTTCACGCCGGACGACCTCGGCCAGCGGCCGGCTCGACGCTCTCGCCGACGCGGACGCCCTGCCACTCGGCGAGCAGCCTCGCCTGCAACCCGAACATTGCGGCATGCTCGTCAGGCTCGGTGTGGTCGTAGCCGAGCAGGTGCAGGATCCCATGCACCGTCAGCAGTCTGATCTCCTCGATCGGTTTGTGACCGTGCTCGGTGGCCTGCCTCCGGGCGACCTGAGGACACAGCGCCACGTCGCCAAGGTAGCCCTCGTCGGGTTCCTGACCAGGCCGCCCGGACGACAGCTCGTCCATCGGGAACGCCAACACATCTGTCGGCTCCGCGCTGTCCATCCAGCGCTCGTTGAGTGCCGCCATCGTCGCCTCGTCGACCAGGCGCAGGCACATCTGTGTGGCCGGGTGCAGCCGCATTCGTGACATGACGAAGCGCGCCAGCCGGGTCAGCTCGACCACGTCGACACCGGCACCCGACTCGTCCAACACATCTACGTCCATGTCGCCCTCGTGGTCCCCGGTCACGACCGTCCGGTCCGACGCGGTCGCGGCTGCGCCAGGTCAGAGGCTCCGGAGTCCGGGCTCGCTCGGTCGGCCTCGTAGCGGTCGTACGCCGCGACGATCCGCCCGACGAGCTTGTGCCGGACCACGTCGTGGCTGGTCAGCCGGATGAAGTAGACGTCGGTCACGTCACCCAGAATGCCCTCGACGACACGCAGCCCGCTGTGGGTGCCGGCCGGCAGGTCGACCTGGGTGACATCGCCGGTCACCACCATCTTGGAGCCGAAGCCGAGCCGCGTCAGGAACATCTTCATCTGCTCGGCCGAGGAGTTCTGCGCCTCGTCCAGGATGATGAACGCGTCGTTGAGGCTGCGGCCGCGCATGTAGGCCAGCGGCGCGACCTCGATCGTGCCGGCCGTGAGCAGCTTGGGAATCGTCTCCGGGTCGATCATGTCGTGCAGCGCGTCGTACAACGGGCGCAGGTAGGGGTCGATCTTCTCGCTCAGCGTGCCGGGCAGGAATCCGAGTCGCTCCCCCGCCTCGACGGCCGGTCGGGTCAAGATGATCCGGTTGACCTCCTTGGCCTGGAGCGCCTGGACGGCCTTGGCCATCGCGAGGTAGGTCTTGCCGGTCCCGGCCGGGCCGATGCCGAAAACGATCGTGTGCTTGTCGATTGCGTCCACGTAGCGCTTCTGGTTCAGCGTCTTGGGTCGGATGGTACGACCGCGGTTGGACAGGATGTTGAGGCTCAAGACATCGGCCGGGCGCTCCTGTGTCTCGGTCCGCAGCATGCCGATCGACCTCTCGACGGTCTCGGCGGTCAGTCCCTGGCCGGTGCGGATCATCGTGACCAGCTCGTCGAGGAGACGCTCGACGAGGGCCGCCTCAGCGACTGCGCCGGTGATCGTCACCGTGTTGCCGCGAGCATGGACATCGGCGGTGAAGTCGCGCTCAATGATCCGCAGGAACTCGTCCCGGGGCCCGAGCAGTGCCACCATCGGGATGCTCGCGGGGATCGTGATCGTGTGCTGTGTCGTGGTCTGTTCGGCCATCGGCGCCCTGTGGTGAGGGCCGTCCTCCCGTGTCGGCGGTGTTGTGTGCCGCTCCCATGCTACGGCCAACCGACCCGGCCGGTCAGTCGGTCAGTCGGCGCCGAACGCCTCGGGCCCGCGAGTCACGCGGTACGTCGCCCAGTGCATGACGGTTACCGCGCCGCCGTCGCCGTACGTCAGCCGCAGCAGCTCGCCCTGTTCGCGCCCCGAGACGGTACGGAATGTCACCTCGTCGATGCGCTCGAACACCGCTGGCGGCACCGTCCTCGGCGCCGACTCCGCCCTCGCGTGCAGGTTGCCGTTCCGCACGAAAAACTCGAAAGGTGACCCCTCCGACCACCACCGACCCATCACAGCGCGCAGGTGGTCGGGTACGCCGTGACCGGGGCGCCACGGCTCTGCCAGCGGCGGATCCGCGTCGAGCAGCGTGCCGACCAGCTTCCCGGCGACGCTGCCCGGATCGAGGTCGCCGAGAGAGTTTGCCAGCACGATCCCGGCGGTGCCCGACTCCTTGTGCACTGTGACCGCGGTCAGGAAGCCCGGCATGCCGCCGGTGTGCCCGACCAGGATGCGATCGCCGACGCGGAACAGCTCCAGCCCCAGCCCCCATGCCAGCGTCCATTTCCGGGTGTCGGCCATGATCTGGACCTGGGCCATCTCCTCGACCGTATCGCCCTTGAGCACGGCGTCGTCGCCCTTGGCGAGGAACTGCGCCCAGCGAGTCAGATCGTCCAGCGTCGACCACAGTGCCCCGGCCGGCGCCATTGCCTCAAGGTCGTTGACCGGCTGTGGCTCCACCGCGTCGGCGAACGGATCGGCGTAGTACCCGACAGCGGCCCTGCCCTCGGGCATCGTTGAGGTGCGGCCCATGCCCAACGGCTCCAGGATCCGCTCGCGTAACGCGGTCGCCCATGGCCGTCCGTCGACCCGGGACACGACTTCGCCGAGCAGGGAGTACGCCAGGTTCGAGTAGTGCCATCGCCCTCGCGGGGGCAGCACCTGCTCGGCCTGCTCCAACCCCTGCAGCAGGCCGTCGGTGGTGGGGTGTTGCAGGCTGTCCCATACGTCGCCGACCGGTTCGCGCTGTAGCCCCGAGGCATGGGCCAGCATGCGCCGTACGGTGACGTGCTCGTGCTTCGTGCCGGGCAGGTGGTCGCGGAGCGTGTCATCGAGCTCGAGGCGGCCCTCGTCACGCAGCGCCATCACCAACGTTGCGGTGAAGGTCTTGGTGATCGAGCCGATCGCATACTGCGTGTCCGGCGTCGGCGGCTCGTCGGGTTCGGCGACGTCAGCAGCGCCGACCGCGCCTCGCCACAGCACCTGCCCGTCGCGTACGACTCCTGCGAGCAGCCCGGGTATGCGGTGCTCCGCCTGCTGCTCGGCCACCAGGCGGTCGAGGTCTCGCCGGACGGCATCGGGGACTCGGGGACTCATCCCGGTGGCCACGCGAACGACCGCCCGGCCATGACATGGCCGTGGCAGTGGAAGACCGACTGCCCGACCTCGGCTCCGGTGTTGAAGACCAGGCGGTACGCGTCGCCGTGGCCGTCGTGCGCGGCGGCCTCTCGGGCCGTAGTGAGCAGCGCGTTCGCCGCGTCGGGTTCGGCCTGCGCCAAGCTGGCGATGTCGGGTTGATGGGCTCGCGGGACCACCAGCACATGGGTCGGAGCCTGCGGGTCGAGGTCGCGGAACGCAATGGCGAGCTCGTTCTCGATCACCATGTCGGCCGAGATGTCTCCGCTCACCACCGAGCAGAACACGCAGCCCGACTCGCTCGCCATGAGGCCCTCCCACTCCCTCGCACCGGCGTGGTGTAAACCCGAACCGAGCCCGGTGCGTCATCTAGGTATGGCGGCAACCTACTCGGCCCTCCGGGCCCGACGCGCCGTGGCCAGGAAGGGCGCGATGACGACCTGGGGCGCCGACGAGGCGGTCAGTTCGCTGTATGCGGCGCACTACGCACGGCTGGTACGGCTGGCCACGCTGCTGGTGCACGACCAGGGCATCGCCGAGGAGATCGTGCAGGACTGCTTCGTCGCCATGCACGGAAAGTGGGGGCGGCTCCGCGACCCGGACAAAGCCGAGGCGTACCTCCGCGTTGCGGTGGTCAACCGCTCGCGGTCGGTGCTGCGCCGACGAGAAGTCGCAGCGCGGCACCGGCCCGACCCCGCCCGCTCGGTGCCGAGCGCCGAGGACACCGCCGTGGAGGGCGAGCGGAGGGCTGAGGTGCTGGTCGCGTTGGACGCCTTGCCGCAGCGGCAACGCGAAGTGCTGGTGTTGCGCTACTACCTCGACCTGTCCGAGGCCGACATCGCCGACACGCTGCGTATCAGCCGCGGGGCGGTCAAGAGCCACAGCTCACGCGGCCTCGCCGCGCTGCGCACGACCTGGGGAGATGCCCGATGAATGAACGCGACGACATCGGTACGCGGCTGACCCGCGCCCTGCACGAGGAGGCGGAGCGGGTACGCCCCGAGCCGCGACTGCAGTCGATCCTGGCCCGTACCCGGCAGGCTCCGGCGCGGCGGCCACGGGGGTGGCCGGTCGTCGGCGGTGCTCTGGCGGCGGGTGCGTTGGTAGCTGCGTTCGCCTTTGTCGTGCTCGACGACAACGCGGCGGTCGAGCCACCCATCGCAGCCACGTCGTCGGTCGAGCTGTACTTCATCAATCGGGACGGAAAACTTGTCAGCGAGAGAGCCACCGCGCCCGACACCGGTAACCCCGGGCTTGACGCTGTGACCGCCTTACTCGTTACGACGCCGGCGGACCCCGACTACACCAACATCTGGTCCCGTCTCGAAGAGTCATCTCGCGGAATCGTCCCCGAGGTCGTCGCTTCGGTAACGGCAAGCCAGATCGTCGAACGCGACGGAGTCATCGCTGTCGACTTCAGCGGGCCGGTCGACAATCCCTGGGGCGACACTGTGGACCTCGACTGGGCGTTCGACCCTCGTCTGTTCTCGCAGCAGTTGGTGTGGACGGTGCAGGGCGCCCTCGACAGTGACGCGCCGGTGCTGCTGACCATGGCCGGGAACCCAGTCAAAGACGTGCTGACTGCGCGGGTCGACATGCCCGTCAGGCGTGACGCTGAGGCGCAAGCGCCGATTCAGATTCAGTCGCCGAGACAGGGCGACGCATTGAGGTCCCCGGTCACGGTTGAAGGCATCGGACGCGGCTTCGAGGGCACGATCAGTTGGCGCGTGCTCGCGGCCGAAGAGGTGGTCAAGGAGGGCTTCACCACCGGTGGGGCGATGGCGGATCTGGAGCCCTTCTCCTTCGACGTGCGGCTCCCCGCAGGCGACTACACCATCGAGGCGTTCGAGTACTCCGCGGAGAATGGCAAGGTCATCAACCTCGACACCAAGGACTTCACCGTCGAATGAACCCCGGTTCGCGACGCAGCCATCGTCAATTGGCGGGAAGGTGACCGGGTCAGTGCGGAAGCACGTCATGTTCGCACCAATTGCGGGGTGTCGTGAGCGGACGGGTTGTCGTATGCGGCCGGATCGGTTGCACACCGCCTCTCACGCGAGGTCAGCCCCAGCGGGGAGTGCGGCTGAGGAGGGCGGCGGCTGCGACGACACCGGCGGTCGACGTCCGCAGCACGCTTTCGCCCATGCGTACGACGTGGGCAGCGGCGAACGTCTCCAGCTCGTCATCGGTAACGCCGCCCTCGGGCCCGACGACCACGACGACGTCCCCGATGTCAGGGATGTCGTCAGGCAGGCCACCCGGGGCGCTCTCGTGCAGCACCAGCGCCAGAGCGGCATCGTCCACCAGCGACCGGACCTGCGCGGTCGTCGCCAGCGGCGCGACAAGCGGCGCCCACGCCCGACGCGACTGCTTGGCCGCCTCACGCGCCGTCGAGCGCCAACGCGCCAGCGCCTTCTCCGACCGCTCACCCCGCCACTGCGTCACGCACCGAGCCGCCGCCCAGGGAACGATCACGTCGACGCCGACCTCCGTCAGCAACCCAACAGCGAGCTCACCGCGGTTGCCCTTCGGCAGCGCCTGCACCACGACGAGGCGCGGCGCCGGCGCCGGCTCACGGGTGACCGTCTCGACGTCGATGCGCAACGAACCGGGTTCGACCGACGCGACCCGGCCACAGGCACGCACCCCAGCCCCGTCGACCAGCTCGACCGCCTCACCGGGCCGAAGCCGACGGACATCGGCCGCGTGATGCCCCTCGGCTCCAGCCAACGTGAGCGGCGCACCGGGTCCGATCTCACCCGCTGGCAGCCAGAACACCGGCACAGACATGGCGCTCAGTCGAAGCCGAGCGCGTCACGCAGTCGCCCGAAGACGCCACGCGCCGGACGCGTCACCCGCCCAGTGGGCTGCTCCTCGCCGCGCAGGACTGCCAGCCGGCGCAGCAGGTCCTCCTCATCGCGGTCCAGCCGGGTCGGCGTCTCCACGACGACGCGCACGACCAGATCGCCGCGACCGGTCCCTCGCAGCCGAGGCACACCGCGGGCTCGGACCACCGTCTGCTCCCCCGACTGGGTGCCGGCGGGAACCTCGAGCGGCACGGTCGGATCGATCTCGGGGGCACCCGTCTCGCCGTCCAGCGTCGGCAGCTCAATGCTGGTCCCGAGCGCCGCAGCGGTCATCGGGATCGTGACATCGCAGAGCAGGTCGTCGCCGTGGCGCGTGAAGAACGGGTGCGGGGCGACGTCGATCTCGACGTAGAGGTCGCCGGCCGGCCCACCACCCGGGCCGACCTCGCCATCGCCGGACAGCTGCACCCGGGTGCCGGTGTCGACCCCGGCGGGGAGCTTGACCTGGATCGCCCGCCGGGCACGGACCCGGCCGTCACCGCCGCACTCGTCGCACGGGTTGGGGATCACCGTCCCGTAGCCGCGGCAGGCCGGGCAGGGGCGCGCGGTGCGGATCTCGCCGAGGAAGGAGCGCTGCACCTGCGCCACCTCGCCTCGCCCGCGACAGGTCTCGCAGCCCACCGGCTCCGACCCTTCGTGCGCGCCGCTGCCGTGGCAAGTGCCACACACCACCGCTGTGTCGACCTTGAGCTCACGCGAGGTCCCGAACGCCGCCTCGGCGAGGTCGACGTCGAGCCGGATGAGCGCGTCCTGGCCGCGGCGCATCCGTGGTCGGGGTCCACGCGTGCCGGTCTGACCGAAGAAGGCGTCCATGATGTCGGTGAATGTGAACCCCGCACCGTAGCCGCCCCCGGCACCGGCTGCGCTGAGCGGATCGCCACCCAGGTCGTGGATCTGTCGCTTCTGCGGGTCTGACAGCACCTCGTACGCCGCCGTGACGATCTTGAACTGCTCGTGGCTGCCCGGGTCGGAGTTCACATCCGGGTGCAGCTGTCGCGCGAGCCGCCGGTAGGCGCGCTTGATCTCCTCGGGGGTCGCCTGCCGGTCGACCCCGAGGATCTCGTAGTAGTCCGGGCTCATGCTCGCCAATCCATCGTCGGGCAGGTCGGGTCGTACGGGTGCTCAGCTGGTGCTGAGCGTGCGGCTCACATAGCGCGCGACCGCGCGCACTGCGGCCATCGTGCCTGGGTAGTCCATGCGGGTGGGTCCCACCACACCCAACGTCGCCAACGACTCATCCATGCCGTACGCCGCGGCGATCACCGACGTGGTCGACAGCTCGTCGTACGGCACCTCGTGGCCGATCCGTACGGTCAATGCGCGAGGACTGGTCGCCTCGCCCAACAACCTCAGCAGCACAACGTGCTCCTCGAGCGCCTCGAGCACTGGCCGGATCGAGGTGTCGAAGTCGTCCCCGAATCGCATCAGGTTGGCGGTCCCGCCCACCGCCACTCGCTCGTCCGAACGCTCGTCAGAGACGGCCTCGACGAGCGTGGTGACGACGACGCTGACCACCGGCCGGTCGGCGATCGGGAACGTGTCGACGATGTCGCCGAGCCGGTTCGCTGCATCCGGCAGCCGCTGTCCAAGTGTGGCGCTGTTGAGGCGAGAGCGCAGGTCGGACACGATGCCCTCACCCACCGGCAGCTGCGTCTCGATCACGCGCTGCTCGACCCGGCCGCTGCTGGTGATCAGCACGAGCAGCAACCGCGTCGGTGACAGCGTCACCAGCTCGACGTGCCGGACGGTCGACCGGATGAGCGACGGATACTGCACGATCGCCACCTGTCGGGTGAGCTGCGCCAGGATCCGTACGCTGCGCCGGACCACGTCGTCGAGGTCGACCGCACCCTCGAGGAACGTCGAGATCGCCCGCCGCTCCGGCGGTGACAGCGGTTGCAGCGTCGTCAGCCGGTCGACGAAGAGCCGGTAGCCCTTGTCGGTGGGGATGCGCCCGGCGCTGGTATGAGGTTGGGCGATGAAGCCTTCCTCCTCCAGCGCCGCCATGTCATTGCGGACGGTGGCCGGTGACACCCCGAGCTGGTGCCGGTCGACCAGCGCCTTGGAGCCGACCGGTTCCTCGGTGGACACGTAGTCCTCGACGATGGCGCGCAAGACAGCGAGCTTGCGATCGTCGAGCACGGTGGACCTCCCATCGCGCCGCTGGCACTCCGGCGTGAAGAGTGCCAGTCTACGCCCGGTGGGCAGTGACGACGCGTACGCCGGATGGCAAGAGGTCGCGGACCGCTGCTTCGTGCATCGCTACGAGCACCTCGACGTCTCCGCCACGGTTGTCATCGGCAATGACAGCGTGCTGGTCATCGACACGCGGGCCAGCCGCGTCGAAGGCGAGCAGCTCGCCGGACAGGTCCGGGCTCTGACGGCCCTGCCAGTGCGGGCCGTGGCGAACACCCACGTGCACTTCGACCACCTCTTCGGCAACGGGGCCTTTCCGGGCGTGCCGCTGATCGCGCACGAGTCGGTGCCGGTGGACCTGCCGGCACACCAGGCCCGGGTCAAGGCGTTGTACGAGGCGGAAGCAGACTCCGATCGAGACGCCGTCCTCGCCACGCTGGTCGTGCCACCGGACACGGCGTTCTCGTCGGTGTGGGCGCTCGACCTGGGAGAGCGGCACATCGAGCTGGCCCATCTCGGTCGTGGCCACACCGCAGGGGACATCGTGGTGCGGGTGCCCGATGCCGACGTGGTGTGCGCCGGTGACCTGGTGGAGGAGTCGGCGCACCCCAGCTTCGGGTCCGACTCCTTCCCGATGGAGTGGGGCCGCACGCTCGAGTCGCTGTCGGAGCTGCTGGGCGCGGGCACCGTCGTCGTTCCGGGACACGGCTCGGCCGTGGACCGGGAGTTCGTACTGACGCAGCGACTCGACGTGGTCGACGTCGCGGAGCAGATCCGGGAGCTCTCGGCGGCCGGTGTCCCGCTGAACGAGGCGCTGGCGCGCGGCCGCTGGCCCTTCCCACGGGAGGCCCTCGAAGACGCCGTGGCCCGCGGGTACGCGCAGTTGCGGTGAGCCCGTCGGCTCGTCGCCTCAGGGCAGCAGCGCCCGCGTGACCGAGTCGGCAAGCAGCCGGCCGTCGCGGGTCAGCGCAACAGCGCTGCGGTGCACGCTGACCAGGCCGTCGCCGACCAGTCGTGCCAGTGCTGCGGCTCCGGGGGGTTCCAGGACATCGGTGTCCAGGCCCTCGCGGACGCGAAGCTCGAGCAGCACCCGTTCCACGCGGCGGGTCTCGGCGTCGAGCACCTCTCGACCATGTCCCGGACTCCGACCGGCTGCGAGACGGGCGGCGTAGGCCGCAGGGTGCTTGACGTTCCACCAGCGCACGCCGGCCACGTGCGAGTGAGCTCCGGGACCGATCCCCCACCAGTGCCCGCCGGTCCAATAGAGCCGGTTGTGTGCGCTCTCCGCCTCGGGGTTGCGCGCCCAGTTGGAGATCTCATACCACCGCAGGCCGGCCCGCTCGAACAGGTCGTCGGCGCGGGTGTACTTGTCCGCAGCATCGTCCTCGTCCGGCGCCGGCAGCTCGCCGCGGCCGACCCTGCGGGCCAGGGCGGTGCCCGGCTCGACGATCAGCGAGTACGCGCTCACGTGGTCGGGCTGCAGATCGAGCGCGCCGCGCAGCGTCACCTCCCAGTCATTTAGCGACTCCCCTGGGGTGCCGTAGATCAGGTCGATGCTGACCTGCTCGAAGCCCGCCGCGCGAGCCCAGTCGACCACCTGCGGGACCCGATCCGGGTCGTGAGTGCGGTCCAACGTCGTCAGTACGTGTGGGACCGCAGACTGCATGCCGAACGAGACGCGGTTGACTCCCCCGTCGCGCAGCTGCCGCAGGTACGCCGCGTCGACACTGTCCGGGTTTGCCTCGGTCGTGACCTCCGCCTCCTCGCGCAGCCCGAAGCGGCTGCGGATGTGCTGCAGCGTGCCCACCAGGGCGCGGGCGGGCAGCAGCGTGGGCGTGCCACCGCCGAAGTACACCGTCGACACCGGTGGCACGTCGGCGCCGAGCACGCGTGCGGCCAGGTCGAGCTCGGCGACCACCGCGGCGGCGTACGTCTCCCGCGAGGCGCCGGGCTGCTCGCCTAGCTCGGTCGCGGAGTAGGTGTTGAAGTCGCAGTATCCACAGCGCCTGGCGCAGAACGGCACGTGCACGTAGAAGCCGAACGGGCGCGAGCTGAGCTCGGCGAGCGCGTGAGCCGGTAGCGCCCCGTCGGGTGGCGCCGGCTCACCCGCAGGCAGTTGGGACGGCACCATGCCAGTGTGCCAGGGGTGGCTCGGCGGCCGAGTGCTTCCAACGGCTGAGGGTCACTTCCAACGGGTTCCAACCCATTGGCAGTGTCCCCATCCCATGTGAACATGGGATGGGGACACCCGCCGCTCAGGCGTACATGGCGTCGAGGCGATCGCGATAACGGTCCTCGACCACCCGGCGCTTGACCTTCAGGCTCGGGGTCAGCTCGCCCGCCTCCACCGACAGGTCCTGCTCGAGGACCACGAACTTCTTGATCCGCTCCCACCGGTTCAGCTGCTCGTTGAGCCGGGTGACGTAGCCCGCGATCTCCTCGTGCATCTCGGCCGAGGTGACGACGTCCTCGTACGACGCGCCCCCCATGCCGTGGCGGCCGGCCCACTCGTCGATCGCGTCCGGGTCCAGCGTGATTAGCGCGCAGCAATAGTTGCGCTGCTCGCCGTGTGCCACCATCTGGCTGGCCAGCGGGCAGACGGCCTTGAAGCGGCCCTCGATGCTGGACGGCGCGACGTACTTGCCCCCCGAGGTCTTGAACAGGTCCTTCTTGCGGTCGGTGATGCGCACGAAGCCGTCGACGTCGATCTCTCCGATGTCGCCGGTCGCGAGCCACCCCCCGTCACCGAGCACCTCGGCGGTCTCGTCGTCCAGGCGGTGGTAGCCGGCCATGACACCAGGCCCGCGCACCAAGATCTCGCCGTCGTCGGCGATCCTGAAGTCGGTGCCGGGCAGGGGCAGCCCCACCGTGCCGAACCTGACGTTGGTCGGCCGGTTGACCGCGCTCCCCGCCGAGGTCTCGGTGAGCCCGTACCCCTCGAGGATCAGCACGCCGGCGGCATCGAACCACTCGGCGACCTCTCGGGACAGCGCCGCGGATCCGGAGATGAAGAACCGCAGTTGTCCGCCGAAGCGGTCGCGGACCTTGCTGAACACCAGGCGGTCGGCAACCTTGTGCTGCCCGGCCAGGAGTCGCGGTACCGGCTCACCCGCACGTCGCCGCTCCGCTACCGTGCGCCCGACGCGGCACGCCCAGTCGAAGATCCGCGCCTTGGCCGCACCCTCGTTGTGCGCCATCGTCACGATCCGGCCGTAGGCCTTCTCGAAGATGCGGGGAGCCGCACCCATGAAGGTCGGTCGCACCACCGCAAGGTTGTCGACGATCTTCTCCACCCGGCCGTCGACGGCGGTCGTGTACCCGACCTGCAGTTGCGTGGTCAGCAGCACCTTGCCGAAGGAGTGCGCCATCGGCAGCCACAAGAACTGCACGTCGTCCACACCGAGCAGACCGGTGGCGGCGACCGCAGCGCCCTCGTACGTCCAGCTGGAGTGCCGCAGCCGGACACCCTTCGGCCGGCCGGTCGTGCCCGACGTGTAGATCAGGGTCGCCAGGTGGTCGGGCTCGATGGCGTCCATCCGCTGCTGCACCACATCGCTGTCAGCGGCCAGCGCGGCGGCGCCGAGGTCCTCCAACCGGGCCAGTGAGATCACCCACGGGTCCTTGCCCTCGTCGGGTGTCCCATCGAAGGTCACGACCGTGGTCACCGAGGACAGCACCGAGCGCTCCTCGCGCAGCTTGGCGACCTGGACGTCGTCCTCGGCGAAGACGATGCGGCTGCCCGAGTCGGTGAGGATGTACGCCACGTCCTCGGACATGGTCGAGGGATACACGGTGGTGGTGGCGGCACCGGCGCACATGGTCGCGAGGTCGGCCAGGATCCACTCGTAGCGGGTCATCGAGGCGATCGCCACCCGCTGTTCCGGTTCGATGCCCAGCGCCACCAGACCGGCAGCCAGCCGGGTCACGGTGTCACCGGTCTGTTGCCAGGTCCGCGACTCCCACTCGGCACCGGAGCGTGGCGGGAACCGGTACGCCTCCCGCTGTGGTGTCTCGCGGACCCGGTCGAAGAACATCTGTGCGACGGAGCCGGCTCGGTTCTCCACGAGGGAGACGTCGTCGGTGGCTGGGGCGGTCGTGGTCATCTCATCATCCTCACCGGATCACCCGCTGGTCGTTGGGCAGCACCGTAGTCGTCACCGGCGGGGTCGCGGTGAAGCTGTCGCGGGTGCGGGCCGCCCACGCGACGGCAGGAAGCAGCGCCAGCCCCAGCACGACGAAGCAACCGCCGAGCAGCCACCAGCCGGGGACGCCGAGCCCGATCGGCAGCACGGTGATCACGGTCGGCGCGATCATCGTCGACAGCGAGAACCCGGTACTGGCCAAGCCCTGGTACTGCCCTTGCGCGTGGTCGGGGGCCAGCTCCTGGCTGAGGCAGAACTGTGCCGCCGCCTGCATCAGCTCGCCCGCCACGTGGATCAGGGCGGCAGCCACGAGCAGCGCCACCGCCCACATCACCGGCCGGCTCTGCGCCTCGGCGAACAGGATGCAGGCGAGCAGGAACACGAACCCGGAGGCCGAGATCGCCCGCGTCGCCCGTGGCACGGTCTCGACCCGGCGGCTCACCGCGACCTGGAACAGCACCACGACGACGGTGTTGAGGATGAACATCACCGAGACGATCCACAGCGGTGCCGTCGTCTCGCGCGTCACCCACAGCGGCACGCCGACGTCGAGGATGGAGTACTGGATCGCCATGGTCGCCATCAGCACCGTGACGAGCACGTACGGGCGGTCGCGGAACACCTGCCAGCCCGGAGCCCTTAGCTCCAGCGGCGTGGGCGGGATGTGGGGGTAGCGACGCAGGATGAACGCCGTCAGCCCGTAGGTCGCCGCGTTGAGCACGATGACCACGACGTACGCCGGGCGGGTGTCGACATGCAGAGCCAGAGCCGCCACCGCAGCCCCAATCGTGATGCCGACGTTCGTCAGCGAGCGCAGGTATGCCCGAGTCCGCACCCGTTCGCCGCCGGAGACCGTGGTGGCGATGAGCCCGCCGCGGACGGCCGCCGACCCTCGGTCGAGAATCGCCAGCACACTGGACACCACGACGAACTGCCAGAAGCTCGTCGCGAGCGCCGCCGCCCCGGCCGCCAGCGAGGCCCCGACCAGCAGCCAGATGATGAGCTCGCGAGCGCCGAACCGGTCACCGAGGTGGCCCAGCGGAACGCCCGACACCAGCCCGAAGAACCCCGCAATCGTCAACCCGGCGCCCACCTCGTACGGGCTGAGCCCGATGATGCGGGTGAAGTAGAGCACCGCGACGACCAAATACATGCCGCTGCCGGCGGTGTTGACCAAGGTGGCGAGCGCCATCGTCCGGATCGCCGGGTTGTCCGGCAGGAAGCGGGTCAGGCGTTGGTCGATCGCCACGGGCTTCCTCATACCCCGTTCAACGCTTCGCTGAACGTTCTCCGACGTCGGCTGTGGACAGGGCGGCGATGAAGGCGTCCTGCGGGACCTCCACGCGGCCGACCACCTTCATCCGCTTCTTGCCCTCCTTCTGCTTCTCGAGCAGCTTGCGCTTGCGGGTGATGTCACCGCCGTAGCACTTGGCCAGCACATCCTTGCGCAACGCGCGGATCGTCTCCCGGGCGATGACCCGGGCCCCGATCGCGGCCTGGATGGGCACCTCGAACTGCTGGCGAGGAATCAGCTCCTTGAGCTTCAGCGCCAACGTGACCCCGTAGGAGTAGGCGAAGTCGCGGTGCACGATCGCGCTGAACGCGTCAACGGGGTCGCCGTGCAGCAGGATGTCCACCTTGACCAGGTCCGACGCCAGCTCGCCGATCGGCTCGTAGTCGAGGGAGGCGTACCCCTTGGTCCGTGACTTCAGCGCGTCGAAGAAGTCGAACACGATCTCCGC
>JACCZI010000021.1 GCA_013696015.1 Nocardioidaceae bacterium | reverse complement strand
TGCCCGGGCTGATCTTGCTCTTCGCCGTGCTGTCCGTGACGCTCGCTGAGGCGGTCAAGCTCCCCGCTCAGCTGCGGGCACCCCCGCTCGCCGGGTATGTCGCGACCCTGTTCGCCGCGTTCTTCTTGTCCAACCTTGAGTACAAGTTTTTCTGGATGTCACTGATCTACGTTGCGTTGTCGCGCAACCTGGCTAAGCACGAGGCGAACGAGGCACACCGGCTGCAGCTAGCCGAGAGCGCCGACCCGATGTCAGCCGGTCGGCTTCCCTAACCCGGATCCCTGATATCGGCGCGGGCCCACGGCCCGTCCTCTTTGCCAAGGACGCTGTGGGTCCAGTCGCTTGGTCGTCCTGCCTGCCCTGCTGGGCGTCAATCACCGCGACGCTGAGGTCGACAAACCGGGGTTGGGTGAGGCGCCTCGGGCTAGCGAGCTCTGACCGTAGCGGTTGCCTGGGACTTGGGCTCGTCGCGGTCTTCGCTGTCGTCGACCGGCTCCTGACCGTCTCCGGTGCGCGGCTGCTGGCTAGACCGCCCAACCCGCATTGGCTCCGAGTTGGGTTCGGCCTTCGCGTGGCGGCTGAAGGGTCGCCGCTTGGTGGGACGCACGAGGACCAAGCCGGTTGGACCACCGTCGAGATACTGCTCGGCGATCTCACGCAATGCGCCCGCACCGATGCCTTCGGGCACGAGCAGCAATGTCAGAGCGTGGGGGCTCCGACCCGCCACCTGGTCCAGTGACGGCCCGTCGATGACGACCAGGTCGTCGCGAGGGTCATCTTGTGCCACCGCCCGCAGGTCAACGGGATGTCCGTCCTGCCGACGACCCGAGGTCGGCGGTGTGGTTCGCCCGCCGGACACCAGGCGTGTCCGGCGGATCTTCCCGAGCACGCTGGAAAGCGCCCACGCTAGCTTGTGGCGCTGGTTGGTCCGCTTGGTCGGACTGGCGAGCAGGATGACGTCTGCTGAGCTCTCGAGCAGCCGGCGACACAGAGGAGCAATACCGGTGACGTCCTGCTCGTCGACCCTGCTCCGACCAGTCGGGATGCCGACCCGGCCCATCACCGGTGCGCCGGTGACATCCTCGGCGCTGGCAGCGTCGACCACGGGGTGGCGGATCACCAGCAGCAGGGCTACCGCTCCGATGCCGGCGATGGCTCCGGCGATGATGCCGATGGCGATCGCGACGTAGTCGCCTCCCAGCGGCTGCACTGAGTTCGTTGGGACGCCTGCGCTGTTTTGGATGAAGAACTCTCCTACGACGAGCTCGTTCAGCTCGATGACGAAGGCGGCCGCCGCAACGTCGGCGGTGGTTGCTGCTGTCTCGGCGTCGGTACTTCGTCCGATGATCTCGAAACCATATATGTCTTGACCAGCCACCAGCTCGACTTTGCTCGGAGTGACGGCAGCCGACGGTGGCAATTCGAGAGCGAAACGAACGGAGTCCGCAACTGCCCCGCTGCGGAAGACGAGATCACCGGTCTTGGGCAACGAGTCGAGGTTCGGCAACTCCAAAGCGCCTTTGACAGCCACGACGGCTTTCGCCTCGTACACCGGGGCGGCCCTCGCTTCCATCACGGGCACCAGCACCCCGATCCCCGCCACGAAGAGCAGCACCAACCAGGCATACCGTCGCAGTCCCCAACTCAACGCCCCGAACACGTCACCGCCACCATTCCTCTAGGTGTTGCCTGATCTTGCGAAGTCTAAAGGCCACTCGAGTCCGCCGAGTGCAGAACACCAGACTGACCTCTGGCTGGCATCCGGTACCCGGCCTCAGCCGACCGCGTAACGGCCGTAGGGGAGAGCAACCGGCGCGTCGGTGTGGAAGCCCCCGCAGTCGTAGGCATCGGTAAACGTGACGGAAGCATCGACCACGTTGGCCTGACCATCGACGACCTTCTCGACCTCCGGTCGCAGGAAGTTCTCCGTGGTCGCCCCGATGCCGAGGTTGTTACTGATCGTGTTCTCGAAAGACGCCACCGCTGGAAACTTCGGGTCGCCTCGCACGAGCAGACCGGACGTCGCATAGCCGATGATGTTACGAGTGATGCGGACCTGTTCCGTCTCTCCCACGAGGATTGCGCCGACCTCGGACCTGTACATCGTGTTGAACTTCACCGCCACGCGCGTCGGGCCGCCAGCGGCCGAGCCAAGGATCAGGTTCTGTCCGTCTTCCACGTTGAACAACAGGTTGCGGCTCACCTTGCCCGGGCCGGCCGCCTTCATGTCGCCGATCGTGACATTGCTCGCTCGGCCGGCCCCCTCGGGAGGCATCACGTCATGGACGCAGTTGAAGCTGAACGACCAGCGTCGCGGCTCGCGCCGCTCGTAGCCGGTAATGAGCACGTTGGTCAAAGCCTGCGAGCCCCAGATCTCGCTGTTGACCCAGCGCCAACCAACGCCGCCCGTCAGCTTCACCAGAGCCAGCGGCGCCGGACGCAGTGCCGGGTCCGCT
>JACCZI010000009.1 GCA_013696015.1 Nocardioidaceae bacterium | reverse complement strand
GGCCCGGGGCGGTGGTGGTCGGCAGCGTCCTGGGACCCGGTGCCAGGGTGGGGTCGCAGGTCGTGCTGCGCGGCTGCGCTGTTGGGGACGACGCCGAGGTCGGCGACCGCTGCGAGCTGGGCGAGGGCACCACCGTGCCGTGTGGAGCCCTGGTTGCTGCCGGCTGATGGCCGCGTGACACGTCACGCGCCCTGGGGCTCCAGGGCGTCGGAGGATGGGAACTCGGCCATGAAGGCGCTGACGACGTCGGCGCCCGGCTCGGCGCAGTAGAGCCAGGCCCCCTGCCCCTGCCCGGAGACCGCGGACTCGCCCTCGGCGGACCAGTGCGTCAACGCGACGTGCTTGCCGGCGGGGAACGGCTCACCATCCTCGCTGGTCCACGGGACTGCGATGAACTTCGCCGCCAGGTCCTGCTGCCCCTCGAACGGCTGGGCGATGGCCTCGACCTGCGCCAGGGCGTCGGGGTCGTCGGCGATGGTCGAGTCGTACCACAAGATCGTGTAGCCGTGCTCGAGGTTGTGGACGAGCTGCTCGACCGGCGGGCGGTCGGCGACGGTGTAGAACTTGCGCGCGAAGTCAGCGGGTGCCGGCCAGTGTTGCCCGAAAGCGGGGGGCGCTTCCGTGTAGTCGATCGCGGTGCCCTGGCTCAGGTGGTCGCTGCTCCCCTCGGCGGCGCGCAGCACGACGTTGTCACATCCGGCCGTCTGCGCCGCATCTCCCAGGGAGCCACCGTCAACGCTGGCCGCCGTGGCGGCCGGGTCGTCCTGGGTCACCAGGTAGTAGGCGGTCGTGGCGATGATCGCCACGGCGACCAGTGCGCACACGCCGACGACGACCAGAGTTCGCCGCCGCTCGACACGTTGGGCCTCGCGGCGCATCGCCTCGACGCGGGCGCGACGGTCGTCGTTCTTCTTCGGTTTGGCCACGGGTCAGAGTCGTCCCTAGTCGGAGGCGGTGCGGCGATTCTACGCGGTGGATGCGGCCGAACCCTGGAGGTCGACCAGCTCGACCGTGGCCAGTGCCGGTGGGTTCACCTGCCGCAGCACGAGCCGGCGCCGGGTGGCCACCGCGAGCACGCGCAGCCGCTCGACCAGGGCGGCGGCCTCCCACACCGCGGCCGTTTCGGCGCCGTCTACCGCCAGCACGTCCCAGGCGGTTCCCGTCGACACGACGCGCACCAGGGCGTCGTCGGCGGCGGCGAGGGCGTCGCCGACCAGGGTCTCGACCGAGTCGACCGGCAGCGCGAACCCGCGGTGGCGGTTGGGGTCATCTCGCCGCACGGCGGCGCGCACCGCGTCGAGGGCGCCCCAGCCGAACAGGTCATCGCGCTCGGGGCGGAGCAGGACACCAGCCCCCGGCCCGTCCTGGTCGGATGGCAGCACGTAGTGGGCCAGCCCGCTGACAATGGCCGCCGGCACGTGGTCGAGCTTTCCCTTGACCAGGTCGGCGGCAGCCGCCACCGAGTCCGCCACGGCCGGAGCGGTGACGGTCAGGACGTTCCCGTGGCTGTCCGTGACGCCCGACAGGTCCACCAGGGGCAGCAGGCCGGCGACGCCGATCGCGATGTCGGTCTGGCCCAGCCGCCACGGTCGGCCCGCCGTGTCGGTGACGACCACGGCGATGTTGGCGCCGGTCGAGCGGCGCAGGCGGTGACGCAGCACAGCGGCCTCTGCGTCGGGGTCGGCGGGCAGCGCCAGCACGGTGCCGGCGGTGGCGTTCGAGACGTCCAGTCCCGCGGCGGCCAGGGTCAGCCCGTGGGGGGTTCGGACGATCGTCGTGGCGCCGCGGCGGGCCACGACCCGGTCGGTGTGCGCAGCCACCAGTTCGCTGCGCTCTGCGCTGGTCCCCAGGCCGGCCGCCTTGCTCACCACCTTGCTGGTGACGACCACGACGTCACCATCGCTCGGCGGCGGGTCGGCGTGCCGGACCACCAGGGCGGCCAGGTCGTCACCGGCACGGATCTCCGGCAGCCCCGCGACGCCGACAACGACCAGGCGAGGTGCGGTCACGCGGGGACTCGTCCCGACAGCCGGAGCGCCGCCTGCGCCATGGCTGAGGCGGCCGGTAGGTCGCTCATGAGCAGCGGGACCGCCTGCGCCCTGATCCCCTGCTGTGCGAGGCGTTCCACGTCGGGCGCATCGCTGGTGTGGACCAGCCACCCGTCGAGGATCCCTCCCGCGGATCGGGCGCCGTAGTGCAGCGCCACCCCTGCGGCGGTCCCCTCGATGTCGAGCCCGGCCAGCAGCTGATCCGCCATTCCGCTCACCGCCGCACCCGCGATGATCGGTGAGATCCCGACAACGGGAGCCGGAGTGGTACGAATCGCTGCTGCGATGCCGGGCACCGCCAGGATCGTCCCGATCGAGACCACCGGGTTGGACGGCGGCAGCAGGACCAGGTCGGCGTCGGCCAGCGCGGCCAGGACTCCCGGCGCCGGAGCTGCCTCGGCTGCGCCGACCACGACCACGTCGAGCACCGGCACCTCGGCGTGGAGCCGGACCCAGTACTCCTGGAAGTGGATGGCCCGCCGCGAGCCGTCATCGCTGGCGACCACCACATGCGTCTCGACCCGGTCGTCGCTCATCGGCAGCAGCCGGACGCCGGGATCCCACCGGGTGCACAGCGCCGCGGTGACGTCCGACAGTGAGAACCCGGCGCGCAGCATCTGGGTGCGGATGACATGGGTGGCCAGGTCCCGGTCGCCGAGCCCGAACCACTGCGGGTGTGCTCCGTACGCCGCGAGCTCCGCTTTGGCGTGCCAGGTCTCCTCGGCCCGGCCCCAGCCGCGCTGTTCGTCGATGCCGCCCCCCAGGGTGTACATCAACGTGTCAAGGTCGGGACAGATCGTGAGGCCGAAGAGCTCGATGTCGTCGGCGGTGTTGCCGATCACGCTGACCTGGTCGCCAGGTCCGAGCAGCGGGAGCAGGCCGCGCAGGAACCGGGCGCCTCCGATGCCACCGGACAGTGCGGTGATGCGCATGCGCCCCAGTCTTGCAACCAGTGCAGGCGCGGGTGTGTGGCAGGCTGAGCCCGGCCCGTCGTCCGCCTGAGGAGTGACTCGTGCTACCCGACTCCGCCAACAAGTTGCGGGAGCCCGTTGCCGCGCTGCTGCTGGGTGCCACCCTGGTCTATCTCGTTGTCACGTTCGCCCTGCTGTTCAAGGACAGTGGCACCTACGGCGACCGCGCCTTCCTGCTCCAGGACCGCTTCGTCAACCCGGTGTGGGTGGTGATCGTCGTGCTGGCGGCCCTGCTGGTCACCACCGGGGAACGCACGCCGCGGGCTCGGCTCATCGTGCTGGGGGTCCTCGCGGTGCTGGGGCTCATGGCACTGCTGGGAGTCATCAGCTGGGTCTCCGGGCTTGCCGTCGACCTCGACCGCGGCTCCGAGCTCTTCCTGGGCGGAGGCAAGCTGGCCCGATCGTTCGTCATCCTCGCCGAGCTGGCGGTTCTGGCCGGCGGGCTGCTCCTGACCTACCTGCTGTTTCGCGGCCTGCCGGCGCCGGTGCGCGCAGCGCAGACGCAGCAGCAGCAGTGGGGTGCCCCCCAGCACCAGCAGTGGGGGACCCAGCAACAGCCGTGGGGGAGCGCGCCGCAGCAGCCATGGCCCGGTCAGCAGCCGTCATGGGGTGGTGGCGCCACCGCGTACGGAGCGGGCTCCCCGCCGGTCCCAGAGCCGGCCCCCCAGCCAACCCAAGAGCCGGCCCAAGAGTCGACCCAGCCGGGGCCGGCGCCGCAGAGCTGGGGCTACCCGGCCCCGCAGCCGTCGCCTTGGCAGACACCTCCGCCGCAGCAGCAGCCCTGGAGCGAGCCAGCACCGTCGCAGTCGGACTCGACCGCGGAGTGGACCACACCGGAGCAAGCCGCGCCACAGGATCCGCAGGAGCGTCCTCCGGCGGAGCGACGCGACGACTCGCCGGACGATTCTGCGCCGGGCTGGTGGCCGCCCCGTCCCTGAGCCGTCGCGGCGAAAACCCGACTCGCCCGGCCGAATGTCAGGCCCAACAGGTGACGCGGGTTGAGCCGGCCGCGGCGCGTTCGGGCTCGTTTTCGACTCGATATCCCGCTGCCGCTTGACGTGGCGGTACTGACAGGCATGTAATTCCCCTTATGTCGTTCAGCGTAGGAGCCGCGAACTCCCGCCACGACAGCACGCCGTCCACAGGGTAACCAGGGTCGAGGAGGCGAGACCGTGCGAGACCTAGATGTGCTCGACGGAGACGCCGGTGAACTGAGCTGGCAAGAGCGGGCGCTGTGCGCCCAGACCGATCCGGAGGCGTTCTTCCCTGAAAAGGGGGGATCCACCCGGGAGGCAAAGCGGGTCTGCCTGACGTGCGAGGTCCGCAGCGAGTGCCTCGACTACGCCTTGGCGCACGACGAGCGCTTCGGTATCTGGGGCGGCCTGTCGGAGCGGGAGCGGCGCAAGCTCAAGAAGCGCGCCGGCTGAGCCGAGCGCACTCAGCGCGGCGGGTCGACGTCGTCGGGATCGCGCCCCAGCAGCTCGGCGACCCGCTCGACAAGCGCCGCGCGGACCAGCCGCTCCAGGTCCGCACGGCCCGTGGCGCGCTGCTGGACCGGCAACCGGAACGCCACGATGCGCGCCGGTGTCGTGCCCGTGGCCCGGACCACGGTGGCGAGTGGTACGTGCGCCGGTCGCCAGCCTGTCGGCAGCAGCGGCACCTCCTCGACCCCGAATTCGACGCCGCGCAGCTCGGCCTCCCAGTGGGCCTCGAGGTCGGCAACGACGTCGAGCACGACAGCGTCGAAGACCTCGCTGCGCGAACGAGAGGTCGGCACTCCGCCCGGCGACAGCGGACCGGGCAGCACCAGCGGACCCCTGCGGCCGCGGCCGCGGCGGTCGCGCATGTCGCCGGCTCTCACCCCGAAGGGCGTTGAACTGTCTGCCGAGCCGCTCACAGCGCGAGCGTAGTGCGCTCGCCGCTCGAGCCGGGGCCGCCCGACACGAGCGGCCGCCCCGGAAGCAATCCGTTGCTGGCGTGGCGCGGACAGGTACCGTCGCTGCGTGAGTCTGCGCCGGTGTTCGCGCACCGCCTGCCGGCGTGCGGCGGTGGCGACGCTCACATATGTCTACGCCGACTCCACAGCGGTCCTCGGACCGCTCGCCACGTACGCCGAACCTCACAGCTATGACCTGTGCGAGGAGCACGCCGAGCGGCTGTCGGCCCCGCGCGGGTGGGAGGTCCTGCGCCTCGCGCCGGACCCGGCTGCCTGCGGTCCCACCAGCGACGACCTCGTCGCACTCGCCGATGCGGTGCGTGAGGCGGCCCGGCCGGTCCCGGTGGTCGAGCCGCGAGGGCAGGCCGTGGAGGTGGGTCGGCGCGGACACCTGCGGGTGTTGCGTTCGATCGATCCGTGACGGCTGCTGACCCGGGCCCGGCCGAGCGCGTCCTCACCGAGTTGTTCCACGCCTACGACGTCCGCGGGCGGGCCCCCGAAGTGCTCGACGAAACGGTTGCCACAGCCATCGGAGCCGCCTTCGCAGATGTGGTGGGCATCAGCGGCGGCCGTGGGTCGGCGGTTCTCGGTCGCGACGTGCGGGTGACCTCACCCGCGCTGGCTGCGGCAGTGGCGGCGGGCATCACGGGAACGGGCGCCGACGTACTCGACATCGGCCTGACCGCCACGGACGTCGTGTACTTCGCCTCAGGACGGCTGGACGTGCCCGCTGTGATGGTGACCGCGAGTCACAACGCGGCTGAGTACAACGGACTCAAGCTGTGCCGACCCGGCGCCCGCGCGATCGGCCGCGAGACCGGTCTCGGCGACATCTCGGCGGCGGCCGGCCGGATTCTCGCCGGGCGCGTCGAGGTCGCGCAGGGGGTCGGCAGCGTCTCTCGCCTCGACCTGCTCAGCGACTACGCCCAGTGCGTGCTCGGCCTGGTCCCCGTTCATGGCCGGTCGCTGCGCGTGGTGGTGGACGCCGCGAACGCGATGGCGGCGGTCAGCGTGCCCGCGGTCTTCGCGGCCCTCGACGTTGACCTGGTGCCGCTGTTCTTCGAGCTCGACGGCCGGTTCCCCAACCACCCAGCGGACCCGCTCGACCCGGTGAACCTGCGGGAGTTGAGTGCCGCGGTCGTCGACTCGGGGGCTGACCTGGGTCTGGCCTTCGATGGTGACGCCGACCGTTGCTTCGTCGTCGACGAGGCTGGCCGGCTCGTCGAGCCGTCTCTAATGGCCGCCCTGATCGCCGAGCGGGAGCTGGCCCGTCACGCCGGCGCGACGATCATCCACAACGCCGTCTGCTCGCGCGTGGTGCCGGAGGTGGTCCGCGCCGCGGGCGGTACGCCAGTGCGCACGCCGGTCGGCCATTCGGTGATCAAGGCCGCCATGGCGCGTCACGATGCCGTGTTCGGTGGGGAGCACTCCGGTCACTTCTACTTCCGCGACTTCTGGTACGCCGACTCCGGGATGCTCGCCGCCCTGCACGTCCTGGCGCTCGCCGCCGGGTCTGCGCACCCGCTGTCTGAGACCGTCGCCCCCTACCGCCGCTACACCGCGTCCGGTGAGGTGAACTCCACCGTGCCCGACCCGGCCGCCGCCATCGGCCGTGTCGAGGAGTCGTACCGACGGTCCGCGGTCACTGGTGCGGACGGCGTCGAAGCGGTCGAGGTCGACCGCCTGGACGGGGTGACGGTCGCGACATCGGCGTGGTGGTTCAATCTGCGGGCATCCAACACCGAGCCGCTGGTCCGGCTGAACGTCGAGGCGGACAGTCGCGCGATGATGGAGCAGGTGCGCGACGGCGTGCTGGCCACCCTCAGGAGTGACGAGATGAAGCTGGACCCCATGCTGTTGGAGATCCTGGTCTGCCCCGCCTGCCGGGCCAGCCTGTCGGTGGACGAGTCGGCCGGTGAGCTGGTCTGTGACGGCTGCGGCCTGGCCTACCCGGTACGCGACGACATCCCGGTGATGCTGGTCGAGGAGGCACGCCGCCCCGACGGCCCTCCGGCCTCCACCGACGGCTCGGCCTGAGACGGGTTCGGCGTGTTCGACGACGCGCTGCTCGATGATCCCGCAGCCCTGGCGGCGGCAGACCCGCTGCTGCGGTCGCTCGCCGAAGCGGGCGCCCGCGTGCGGCGGGAGGTCGACTCCACCGCGGCGGAAGTGGCAGAGCTCAGCGCTGATACGCCGCCGCGCGCCGTCGTGGTGGCGGGGACCGACTCCCGGTTGTTGCGGGCGGTCCTCGAGCCCTGGTGCCCGGTCCCGTTCGTCGCCTGGCCGGGACCCGGCCTGCCCGGGTGGGCCGGAACCTGGGACACCGTGCTGGTGCTGGCCCAGACGCCCGGTGACTTGATCGCCTCGACCGCGATCGCCGAGGCGGTGCGCCGCGGCTGCGGGTTGGTCGTCACCTGTGACCCGTACTCCCCGGTGGCGGAGGTCGCCGCCGGCCGGCACAGCTGCGTGTTGCCGACCATCACCGGCGACCCGCTGGCGGCCGCCGTGGTGATGCTGGTCGCTCTGCACCGACTCGGGCTCGGACCTGAGCTCGACCCTGAGGCGGTCGCCGCGGCCTTGGACGACGTGGCCGTCTGGTGCTCGCCGTTCCGCGACATCGTGGCGAACCCGGCCAAGGAGACCGCGTTGCTGCTCGGCGACGCCAATCCCCTGCTGTGGGGCGGATCGGTGCTCGCAGCGCGGGCCGCCCGGCGGGTCGCGGAGTCGATCCGGCGGGTATCGGGCCGCTCGGCGCTGGCGGCCGACGCCGAGCACCTGATGCCGGTGCTCGCCACCACCGACCTCCGCGACGTCTTCGCCGACCCGCTCGGCGACGAGTCGGTGGCCAGCGCACGGCCTGCCCTGGTGATCCTGGACGATGGCACCCAAAGCTCGGCCGTGCGCGAGCAGCGGGGCCGGTTGGTCGCCTCGGCCACCCGGCACGAGGTCCGCGTGCACACCCTGACCTGTGACGCCGGACCCGAGGTGGCGCGGTACGCCTCGTTGCTGTTGCAGGGCAGCTACGCCGCGGCGTACCTGGGCGTGGGGCTGGGCTCCGCAGCCTCGGTCGACGGCTGAGGCAGGATAGGCGGACCGACGACCCTAGAGGTGACATGGCAGCGCACGGAGGTAACCGAGCGGTGGTCGCCGCCCTGGTGGCCAACCTGGGGATCGCCCTCACCAAGTTCGCTGCCTGGCTGCTGACGGGTGCCGCTTCGATGCTGGCCGAGACCATCCACTCGGTCGCGGACTCGGGCAACCAGGCGTTGCTCCTGCTGGGGGCCAAGCGCTCGCAGCGCGAGGCGACCGAGGAGCACCCGTTCGGTTTCGGACGTGAGCGGTACATCTACAGCTTCATCGTCTCCATCGTGCTGTTCAGCATCGGTGGCCTTTTCGCGCTGTACGAGGCGTACCACAAGTTCGACGAGCTGCGCTCAGGTCACCCGGACGAGCTGTTGGACAGCCGCTGGTGGTGGGTGCCGCTCGTCGTACTGAGCGCGGCGATCGTCATGGAGTCGTTCTCGTTCCGCGTGGCCGTCAGGGAGTCCAACAAGGTGCGCGGTGAGCGGTCGTGGGTGGCGTTCATCCGGGGGTCCAAGGCCCCCGAGCTGCCGGTGGTGCTGTTGGAGGACCTGGCCGCTCTGCTCGGCTTGATTTTCGCCCTCGCCGGGGTGGGGCTGAGCCTGCTCACCGACAACGCCTACTTCGACGTGATGGGTGCGGCGGCCATCGGCACGCTGCTGGTGGTGGTCGCGGTGCTGCTCGCGATCGAGACCAAGAGCCTGCTGATCGGTGAGTCCGCGAGCCCCTCGGCGATCCAACGGGTGCGAAGCGCGCTCGCGGAGACACCCGGGGTGAACCGGGTCATCCATCTCAAGACGCTGCACCTCGGGCCTGAGGAGCTGCTGGTGGTGGCCAAGATCGGGGTCGACCATGACGACAGCGCCGATTCGGTCGCCGCGATCATCGACGAGGCCGAGCGCCGGGTCCGCGCCGCGGAGCCGGTGGCGCAGGTGATCTACCTGGAGCCGGACATCTTTCGCAGCGACCACGTCCGCGCCCCGCGCCCCGAACCGCCGTCCGCCCCCGGCCACTGACCGTGTCTCGATCCCATGTTCACCTGGGAAAGAGTCACTCCCAATGGGGTGGAACCCGTTGGAACTGACTCTCGGCCATGGGAAGTTCGACCGTGCTCGACCCCAGTGCACACGCTAAGGTAGACCAGTCCTCCTGTGGGGCCAGACGGCCCGTGCACCGAGCGCCCAGCCGCTCGGCACGAGGATCAGGTGGTGCCGCCGGCCCTACTGGTCGGCCCGGCGCTCCTCGTACGCGACGACGCAAGGGACACCCCCATGGACGACGGCATGCATCACGGCACCGACCACCTCGACTACAAGGTCGCCGACCTCGCTCTGGCCGAGTTCGGACGGATCGAGATCAGCCTGGCCGAGCACGAGATGCCGGGTCTGATGGCGATGCGGGAGCGCTTTGGACAGAGCAAGCCGCTGTCCGGTGCGCGGATCGCCGGCTCGCTGCACATGACCGTGCAGACAGCAGTACTCATCGAGACGCTGGTGCAGCTCGGTGCTCAGGTCCGTTGGGCCAGCTGCAACATCTTCTCGACGCAGGACCACGCGGCTGCCGCCGTCGTCGTCGGCCCGGACGGCAGCGTCGACGAACCGCGCGGCGTCCCCGTGTTCGCGTGGAAGGGCGAGTCGCTGGCCGAGTACTGGTGGTGCACGCAGCAGATCTTGTCCTGGCCGGAGAGCGAGCAGCCCAACATGATCCTCGACGACGGGGGGGATGCGACGCTGCTCGTGCACCTTGGTGCCGACGCGGAGGAAACCGGTGAGCTGCCCTCCCCGGACAGCACCGACAACCCGGAGCTGACGGAGATCTACCGCGTCCTGGCGGCCTCGTTCGAGCAGGACCCGCAGCGCTTCAGTCGCATCGGTGAGAGCGTCCAAGGTGTCACCGAGGAGACCACGACCGGTGTGCTGCGGCTGTACGAGAGATCACGTGAGGGCACGCTGCTGTTCCCGGCGATCAACGTTAACGACTCGGTGACCAAGTCGAAGTTCGACAACCGGTACGGCTGCCGGCACTCGCTCATCGACGGCATCAACCGGGCCACCGACGTGCTCATCGGCGGCAAGGTCGCCGTCGTCTGCGGGTACGGCGACGTCGGCAAAGGATGCGCCGAGTCGCTGCGTGGCCAGGGCGCGCGGGTCGTCATCACCGAGATCGACCCCATCTGCGCGCTGCAGGCCGCGATGGACGGCTACCAGGTGGCCCGGCTGGACGACGTCGTGGGTGACGCCGACTTGGTCATCACCGCGACCGGGTGCAAGGACGTGGTGACGGCGGACCACATGGCCGCGATGAAACACCAGGCGATCCTCGGCAACATCGGCCACTTCGACAACGAGATCGACATGGCGGGTCTGGCCGCGACCCCGGGCGTGCAGCGGACCACCGTCAAGCCGCAGGTCGACGTGTGGGCGTTCCCCGACGGCCACACGGTCATCGTGTTGTCCGAGGGCCGGCTGCTCAACCTGGGCAACGCGACCGGGCATCCGTCCTTTGTGATGTCGAACTCCTTCACCAACCAGGTCTTCGCGCAGATCGAGCTGTTCACCCGGACGGCGGACTACCCGACCGGCGTCTACACGCTGCCGAAGCACCTCGACGAGGAGGTCGCCCGGTTGCACCTGGCAGCGCTCGGCGTGGGCCTCACCGAGCTCAGCAAGGAGCAGGCCGCCTACCTCGGTGTGCATGTCGCGGGGCCGTACAAGTCCGAGCACTACCGCTACTGACCACCACCCGGACCCACCCACCCACCTACCCACCGCGGCGGGCCACGATCCGAGACTAATGACGGACGGACCCGGGTCGGATGGTCGCAGCGGGCTCGCCTGCATGACACCGTGCCGGTGTCCAGTTCGCACGCTGCCGTACGCCCGCCGCAGTCCGTCGTACTGTGTAAGCAACACAGGGTTGCTGCCGACGTGGGAGGTGCGCTGCTGTGGAAGCCGAGCCGGCGCCCGCTTACGCCGCCGCCAACGGCCGGGTGTTGGTCGTCGACGACGACGCCGCCCTGGCCGAGATGCTCGCGATCGTGTTGCGCAACGAGGGGTTCGAACCGTTCGTGTGCAACTCCGGTGACCAGGCGCTGGCTAGCTTTCACGCCCACCGGCCCGACGTCGTGCTGCTGGACCTGATGCTTCCCGGCATGGACGGAATCGACGTGTGCAAGGCCATCCGTGCCGAGTCCGGCGTCCCGATCGTGATGCTGACGGCCAAGAACGACACCGTCGATGTCGTGGTGGGGCTGGAGTCCGGCGCCGACGACTACGTCATCAAGCCGTTCAAGCCCAAGGAGCTGGTGGCCCGGATCCGGGCGCGGGTGCGCAAGCTCGGCGACGAGGCGCCAGAGCTGCTCTCGATCGCCGACCTGACCATCGACGTGGCCGGACACAGCGTGAAGCGCGACGGCGAGCCGATTCCGTTGACCCCACTAGAGTTCGACCTGTTGCTGTGTCTGGCCCGCAAGCCGTGGCAGGTCTTCACCCGCGAAGTGCTGCTGGAGCAGGTGTGGGGGTACCGGCATGCCGCCGACACCCGGCTCGTCAACGTGCATGTGCAGCGCCTCCGCTCCAAGATCGAGCACGATCCCGAGCATCCCGACGTCGTGGTGACCGTGCGCGGCGTGGGCTACAAGGCCGGGTCGGCCTAGCGCCGCGGCCCGCCATGAGCACCCGCGCCGCCGAGTCACCTCGAAGCCGCCTGCAGCACGAGCTGCTGCAGGTGGTAACCATGCCCTGGCGCATCGCGCGCTACGCCTGGGTGCGCTCGCTGTTAGCACGAGTCGTCATCGGGACGCTGG
This sequence comes from Nocardioidaceae bacterium, assembly GCA_013696015.1. Lineage (GTDB taxonomy): Bacteria > Actinomycetota > Actinomycetes > Propionibacteriales > Nocardioidaceae > JACCYJ01. The sequence goes on along the minus strand of JACCZI010000009.1, from coordinate 3,841 downwards.
TGCTGTGTGCGGTGGTGACCACACTGGTCGGCTGGATGCTGATGCGTCAGGTGGCCGACGGGCTGGTTGACGACAAGCGGGACCAGTCCGTGGCGCAGGCGCAGGCGGGATTCGTGGACGCCCAACAGCAGCTGGACGCGAGTGTGGTCACCGACGCGACCAGCCAGTCGCAGGTGCTGACGCAGCTGCTCACCGGGCTGGCCAGCCGCCGGGGGTCTCCGCCGGGCTACGAGCTGGTGCTCGTGGGCCCGCTCGCCCTCGATATCGCCGACGAGGGCGAGCCCGGCGTCCAGCGCTCGGGGGAGTTCTCGTCCGACAGCATCCCCGGCGACCTGAGCGTCACGGTGGAGGCGCAGCCCGGCACCTGGTGGGCGTACGCCACGCTCTCGTACGACGACGGCCGATCCGAACCCGCCGTCGTGGTCGGCTCCCGGCTCCGCCTGATCAGTACGGGCGAGGCGTACACGTTGTACTACCTGTTCCCGATGAACGACCAGCAGGAAACCCTGTCGCTCGTCCGCCGGGCACTGATCTCGGCCGGTCTCGGACTGACGGTGCTGGTCGCCGCCGTCGCCTGGCTCGTCTCCCGGCAGGTGGTGACGCCGGTGCGCCTGGCGCGCCGCATCGCCGAGCGGCTGGCGGCCGGACGGCTCGAGGAGCGCATGCATGTGCGAGGCCAGGACGACATCGCCCGACTCGGTCAGTCGTTCAACCAGATGGCGTCGAGCCTGCAGCGGCAGATCCGCCAGCTCGAGGAGCTGTCTCGTGTGCAACGCCGCTTCGCCTCCGACGTCTCGCACGAGCTACGCACTCCGCTGACCACCGTACGGATGGCCGCCGACGTCCTTCACGACGGTCGGCAACGTTTCGACCCTGCCACTGCCCGATCCGCCGAGCTGCTCCAGGTCGAGCTCGACCGGTTCGAGTCCCTGCTCACCGACCTGCTCGAGATCAGCAGGTTCGACGCCGGTGCGGCCCACCTGTCGGTCGAGACCGTCGACCTCGTCGAAGTCGCCTCGCGGGTGACCGAGACCTACCGAGGGCTGGCCGAGCGCCACGACGTACGGCTGGAGGTGGTCGCCGACCAGCGGCCCACTCTGGTCGAGGCCGACGTCCGCCGCATCGAACGCATCGTGCGCAACCTGGTCGCCAACGCCATCACCTACAGCCGGTCGCCGGCGGTGCGGATCCAGGTAGCGGGCAGTGCGGATGCCGTGGCGCTGGTGGTGAGGGACTGGGGCGTCGGCCTGCGGTCCGGTGAGTCGTCCTTGGTCTTCAACCGCTTCTGGCGTGCGGACCCGGCCCGCGTGCGGTCCAGCGGCGGCACCGGTCTGGGCCTGGCGATCGCACTCGAGGACGCCGCGCTGCACGGTGGCTGGCTGCAGGCGTGGGGCGATCCCGGTGCCGGGGCGCAGTTCCGCCTCACGTTGCCCCGACACTCGGGAGCCGAGCTCACCAGCTCACCGCTGCCGCTGGTGCCTGGTGATGCCCCGTCGTCGACCGACGGCGTCCGGCACCCGCGCGTGGACGCCGGCGCGGTCGGCTCGTGACCTCCCGACGGTCCAGGCCCGCTGCGGCGGTGGGGCTGCTGGTGACGCTGCTGATGACGGGATGTTCGGGGATACCGGACAGCGGTGGCGTGCAGGAGGTGAGCGGCAGTCGTGCCGAGGAGCAGCAGCCGGTCTTCATCGACCCGCCCGGTCCGTCTCTCGATGCCACCCCGGTGCAGATCGTGCGCGGGTTCATCAACGCCATGCGCGCGTTCCCCGTGTCCACCGACAAGGCGGCACAGTTCCTCACCGCCGAGTCGGCCGCAGGATGGCGTCCGCAGCGGCAGACCGTCATCTATGACGAGCTCGGACTGACGGAGACCGCGAACGCGACCGTCGAGCCGACCGTCGAGCTCAGTGTCCGGCGCAGCGCAACGCTCGACGCCCGCGGCGCCTACACACCGGCCGTCGACCGGCTCCCGGCGCTTGCTCATCCCTTCAACCTGGTGCGCGAGGACAGCCAGTGGCGCATCGACAACCCGCCCGATGCGTTGTATGTCAGCGCGGACTTCTTCGCCGACTACTTCGTCCCGCTCTCCCTGTACTTCCTCGATCTGTCCGGGGAGGTCCTGGTGCCCGACCCGGTCTACCTCCCCGAGGGCGAGCAGCTGGCGACCAGCCTGGTGCGCGGCCTGCTGGAGGGACCGACCGGCGACCTCAGTGACCAGGTGCTCACCAGCGTGCCACCGGAGACTCGGGTCGACGTGTCGGTCCCGATCCGCCCGGACGGCGTGGCCGAGGTCGGTCTCAGCAGCCAGGTGCTGACGCTGTCCAACCCGCAACGAGAACACCTCGCCGCGCAGCTGGTGTGGACGCTGCGACAGGTGCCGGGAGTCGTCGGTGTCCGAATCCTGGCGGCGGGGATCCCACTAGACATCCCCGGCGTGTCCGAGGTGCAGAACCTCAATCTGTGGGACACGTACGCACCGTTCGACCCCTCGGCAAACGACCAGCTGTTCGCACTGCGCAACGACCGGCTTGTCGTCGTCTCGCAGACCACGGTGGCAGCCTTCTCCGGAGTCTGGGACGACGGCCCGCAGAATCTCGCGGACTTCGACGTCGACCCGCAGTTCAGCCGGCTGGCCGGCGTCACCGGTGACCGGACTCGGGTGGTCGTGGGTCCGGCGGGCGATCAACCGGGGGCCCGAAAGCGGATCGTGTACGAAGGCGGCGCCGACCTCACCGACCCCACCTGGAACCGCACCAGCACGTCGGTGTGGGTGGTCGACCGTCGCCGAGCAGGCTCGCGGTTGCTCGTGATCGACCTCGAGAGCCTCCGCACTCGCGCGATCTCGATGGGGCCGTTGGACCGCACCCGTGTGACGGCGTTCGCGCTGTCGGCCGACGGATCTCGCTTCGTCGCCATCGCCCGAACGCTCGTCGGCCCGGGCGTCGGCACCCGCCGGGTGATGCTGGGCACCGTCCAGACGAGTGGCGACACGCGTTTCGTGGAACGCATCCGCGACGTGCACGAGCTGGTCACGTCGGAGGCGGTCCTCGAAGCGCCGACCGATGTCGGCTGGAGCGACCCCACATCCGTGAGCGTCCTGGCCCGGATCGGCGCCGTGTCGCCGCAGCCGTACGACGTGCGCATCGACGGGTCGCAGCTGCTCGGTGGGTCGCTGACTCCTGAGCCGCTGCTCGAGCCGCTGCTCGATCAGGGGAACGCGACGACGCTCGCCACCGGCATCTCGCCCGACAGCTTGACCTATGTGGGAACGAACCGGGGAGTGCTGTGGTACCAGGACCCGGACCGGCAGTGGGTCCGGGTCAGCCAGTACCCGCTTCTGCTCCCCGACTATCCCGGATGAGCCTGCGTCCACAGGCCGGGTGACGGTCTCCCTGGGAGGGTGCCCACGCACCAGACTCCAGGCGTGGCGACGTCAGGTGGGCAGGGTGCGGTGTCTCAGGTCTCGACCTGGCGCGATGCGGCGGGCGACCTGTTGCTCGGCAGCTGCTGCGCCGGATGTGGGGTGAAGGGTCGACGACTGTGCCGAGTCTGCGCCGACACCCTCCGGGCGAATCCGCGACCGGCATGGCCCGAGCCGGTCCCGCCCGCGTTGCGAGTACCCGTCATCGTGCCGCCGTACGCCGGCGCCCGGTATGACGGCCGGTTGCAGCATCTGATCGTCGCCTACAAGGAGGAAGCGCGACACGGACTGGCGCGGCCACTTGCCAAGATGCTGGCCGACGTGGTCGCCTCGGCGCTCCAGATCGTCGTCGGTCCGGGCCCGGTCGCGCTCGTACCGATGCCGTCGGCACCCGGTGCGGTGCGCCGGCGGGGCCACGAC
>JACCZI010000008.1 GCA_013696015.1 Nocardioidaceae bacterium | reverse complement strand
ACCAGAACGTCCACCCGCTTTGCACCGTTGTGTTTGGCGTTGAGGCGCCACTTGACGACGCGGACGTCGCGATGGCCGTTGCTGAAGCCGCCGTAGCAGGTGTAGAACGCGTTGTTCTTGGCGAAGTTGGGATCGGCGAGGATCGACATCATGCCGGTCTCGCTGTCGTGCCAGACGCCCTTCGGTGTGTCCGCGACGACGTTCCGGGCGCCGTTCGGGCCACGCCAGGTGATCCGCTCACGGTCCCGCTGGGTGTAGAGCATCCCGCCTTTCGGCAGGAACGTGAGATCCCAGGGGATGTCTGCGTCGCGGACGATCGTCTTCACGCGCAGGTTTGGGGGGCGCTTGGCGGCCTGCTGCTGGGCAGCGGCAGCCTCGGCCACCTGGGAGGCCGAGGCGCCGGGAGACACGGTGACGACCAGCGCCGCAGCGCTGGCCGCGGTGACCGCGGTGACCGCGAGGCGGAGTCTGCGCATGCATCCAGCCTTGCATGCGACCCGCTGTAGTGCATGCAGCACACGGCGTTCCGGCAGTCGCTGGGCTTGGTCCATCGGTGAACGCCCGACGTATCGTCATGTCGTGAGCCACATCACCACCGAGCGACCCTCGATCGTCACCTTGGCGGAGCTGTCTGCCGCCGGCTACCAACCGCGCACTGTCAAGGCCGAGATCCGCACCAACCTCGTGGCCGCGCTGCGCGGCGGCGCCACGGCCTTTCCTGGCATCGTCGGCTTTGACGACACCGTGCTGCCCGAGCTCGAACGTGCGCTGCTCGCCGGCCATGACGTCGTGCTGCTCGGCGAGCGCGGCCAGGGCAAGACCCGGCTCATGCGCACGCTGACCGGGCTGCTTGACGAGTGGTCGCCCGTCGTCGAGGGATGTGAGATCCACGACGATCCGGCAACACCGGTGTGCGTACGTTGCCGCACTCTCATCGCCCAGCTCGGCGGCGAGCTGCCGGTCGGGTGGCGCCACCGCGACGACCGCTACGGCGAGAAGCTCGCGACACCGGACACCAGCGTCGGCGACCTGATCGGTGACATCGATCCCACCAAGGTTGCGCAGGGCCGCCCGCTCGGTGACCCCGAAACCGTGCACTACGGGTTGTTGCCCCGCACGAACCGCGGGATCTTCGCCATCAACGAGCTGCCCGACCTCGCCGAGCGGATCCAGGTGGCGCTGTTCAACGTGCTCGAGGAACGAGACATCCAGGTGCGCGGCTACGCCTTGCGGCTGCCGCTCGACCTCCTGTTGGTCGCCTCGGCCAACCCGGAGGACTACACCAACCGCGGCCGCATCATCACCCCGCTCAAGGACCGCTTCGGCGCCGAGATCCGGACCCACTATCCCCTCGACATCGACGACGAGGTCACGCTTGTCACGCAGGAGGCCACCGTCGTCGCGGCCGTGCCGGTGCACCTGGTCGAGGTCGTCGCGCGCTTCGCCGCCGGGCTGCGCGAGTCGGCGGCGATCGACCAGCGCTCGGGTGTGTCGGCCCGCTTCGCGATCGCCGCTACCGAGGCAGCCTCCGCGTCCGCACTGCGCCGGGCCGCGCTGACGGGCGAGTCCGAGCCCGTCGCCCGTATCGCCGATCTGCCCGACGTCGTACCCACGCTGCGGGGGAAGGTCGAGTTCGAGATGGGCGAGGAGGGTCGGGAGTACGACGTACTGACGCACCTGCTGCGCGTCGCGACCGCCGCGACCTTCCGTGACCGGTTGCGGGGCGTGGACCTGGCGGCGTTCACCGCGCACTTCGCGGAGGGCGAGACGCTCGAGACCGGGGTCTTGACGCCCGCCGACGACGTGCTCGCGCAGATGGGCAGCGTCCCGGGCCTCGCGACGGTGCTCGACCGGCTCGGCGTCGAGGAGGACACGGTCTCGCCCGGACAGGCCGCCGCCGCGGTCGAGTTCGTCCTCGAGGGCCTGCACCTCTCCCGCCGGCTCGCCAAGGACACCGTCGACGGCGTCACCGTGTACGGGAGCTGAGCCGTGGCCGACCGGCATCGCCGGAACCGGTTCCGGTACGGCACCTGGCGAGGCGGTGGCGACCCGCTCGCGGCGCCGTACGACGTCCGGGCCGCCGTGGACCAGATCGGCTCCGACATGCTCGCCGGTGACACCCTGCGCGATGCCCTGAACAGGCTGCTGCGCCGCGGCGCGAACGGCCGCCAGGGGCTCGACGAGCTGCGCCGCCAGGTGATGCGCCGGCGCCGTCAGCTGCAGCGGCGGGGCAACCTGGCGGGCACCATTGACCGGGTGCGCGCCGCGCTGGACCAGGTGCTCGCGGAGGAGCGCGAGACGCTGGCGGCCGAGGCCGACGACGCCGCGCGACTGGCCGAGATGACGCTCGACGACCTGCCCGACGACACAGCCGGCGCAGTACGTGACCTCGGGTCATACGAGTGGCACTCACCGCAGGCACAGGCCGGCTACGAGGCGATCCAGGCGATGCTGCGCCGCGAGGTGCTCGACGCGCAGTTCGCCGGCATGCGGGACGCGCTGAGCGGCAACGACCCCGCGGCGATGGCGCGGGTGCGCGACATGCTCGCTGACCTCAACGCGCTGCTGTCGGCGCACGCGCGGGGCGAAGACACCAGCGAAAAGTTCAGCGGCTTCATGGCGCGGCACGGCGAGTTCTTCCCCGAGAACCCGCGAGACACCGACGACCTGGTCGACCTGCTGGCCCGGCGCCAGGAAGCCGCCGAGCGGATGATGGGCTCGCTCAGCTCCGCACAGCGCGACCAGCTCTCGCGGTTGATGAGCGAGGCGCTGGGCGATGTAGACCTGGAGAGCCAGCTCGCCCAGCTGCACGACACCTTGCAGTCGCTGCGCCCGGGATCGATGCGGGGGGGCTCGGCCGACATCCGGGGCAACGAGCCACTCGGCTACGGCGACGCCGTCGGCGCGGTCGCCGACCTTGCCGACCTCGAGGCGCTCGAGGCGCAGCTGAGCCAGAGCTACGCCGGTGCCAGCCTCGACAACGTCGACGTCGAGGCGTTGGAGCGCCAGCTGGCGCCCTCGGCGGTGCAGGACCTGCAGGCGTTGCGCGGCCTCGAGCGTGAGCTGGAGCGACAAGGCTACGTCCGCCGCAGCGCGTCCGGAGTGTCGCTCACACCGAAGGCGTTGCGCCGGCTCGGTGAGACCGCACTGCGCCGGATCTTCCGCCAGCTCGACGCCGGTGGCGCCGGGCAGCATGACGACCTCCGTACGGGAGCAGCCGACGAGCGCACCGGTGCCAGCGTGGCCTGGGTGTTCGGCGACGAGCGTCCGATCGACACTGTGCGCACGCTGCACAACACCGCACTGCGCACTGCGGCGGCCGGGCCGGTTGCGCTGCCGCTGCGGCTGCACGTGGACGACTTCGCCGTCGCCGAGACGGAACGCCGGACCGCCGCTGCGGTGGCGCTCTGCGTCGACCTGTCGTTCTCGATGGTCAACGAGGACCGCTGGGCACCGATGAAGCAGACCGCTCTAGCGCTGTCTCACCTGGTCGCGACCCGGTTCCGTCAGGATGCGCTGCAGATCATCGGCTTCGACCGCACCGCCCGACGGTTGACGCCGGGCGAGCTCGCCGACGTCGAGCCGGAGTGGATCCAGGGCACCAACCTGCATCACGCGCTGATGCTCGCCGGCCGCCATCTGCGCCGTCATCCGGAGGCGGAACCGGTCGTCCTGGTCGTGACCGACGGGGAGCCCACGGCGCACGTCGCGGCGGACGGCCTGCCGTTCTTCCACTGGCCTCCCACGGCGGCGACGCTACGCGCGACGGTCGCCGAGGTGGACACGATCACGCGCTTGGGCGCCACGCTCAACATCTTCATGCTCGGCGAGGACGCGGGGCTGGCCCGGTTCGTGGATGCGGTGGCCCGCCGCAACGGCGGTCGCGTCTTCACCCCCGAGCTGGGGCGGCTCGGCGAGTACGTCGTCGCCGACTACCTGCGCGCCCGCCGCGGTCGCCGTCGCTCCGCCTAACCCGCTGCGCAACCTCCCTGTGCAGAAAATTTCGCCACGATCCGAGACTTCAGAAGGCACCGCGAGGAGCGGGCGGCACGGGGCACCATGTCAGCATCGGGTATGCGCAGCGAGACGCGGTCATACGCCACGGGCACTGTCGAAGCCGTACTCGACATCACCGATGACTGTGCGGCGTTCATTCGGGGGGAGGGGGACGGCCTGCTGCACCTGTTCGTGCCGCATGCGACAGCGGGCATAGCCGTTATCGAGACCGGTTCTGGCAGCGACAACGACCTGCTAGCGGCGCTGGGCGACCTCTTGCCTGCCGATGAGCGCTGGCGCCACCGTCATGGCAGTCGCGGACACGGCCGCTCCCACGTGATGCCGGCGCTGGTGCCGCCGTACGCGACCGTACCGGTGGTCCATGGCCAGCTGGCGCTCGGCACCTGGCAGAGCATCTGCCTGGTCGACCTCAACGTCGACAACCCCGAGCGCACCGTCCGGCTGTCATTCCTCGAGGGCTGACCTTCCTGCGCTCGCCGTCGCCGTTTCTCTCCCCAGGTGGGTTCCGACCCCTCGGCGAGGCGTCGGAAGTCTCGGATGAACGCCAACGGCGGGTGGGCACCGGCGAGGCGTATCGTCCAAGGAATGCCCACGAAAGCCGACGAGGCGCTCGAGCAGCGGCGCCAGGCGGCCCGAGCGGCCTGCCAGACCGCGCTGTTCGGACATGGCCCGGTCCAGCCGGGTGCCGAGCTGGCCGCACTGGCGGAACTGGATGCCGGCGCCGTTGCCGATCGCTACGGCGAGGGTGGAGTGCTGGCCGAGCTCGAGGCGGAGATCTCCCGGCTGCTCGGCACCGAAGCGGCCTCGTTCATGCCCAGTGGCATCATGGCCCAGCAGTGCGTTCTACGCGTGTGGTCCGACCGGCAAGAATCCCCCAGGATCGCCGTGCATGGCCTGTCCCACCTTGTCGTCCACGAGCTCGATGCGCTCCCGGCGCTCCACGGGATGGTGCTCGAGCGCCTCAGCGACGAAGAGCGGCAACCCACGCCGGCGGACCTGGCCGACCTCCCGGGCCGCCTCGGTGCGGTCACGCTCGAGCTGCCGCTGCGCGACGGCGGCCACCTCCTGCCGAGCTGGGACGACCTCACCGCCTTCGCTGCGGCATGTCACGACCGCCAGATACCGCTGCACCTCGACGGTGCGCGGCTGTGGGAGAGCACCCCGTATCTCGGCCACTCCCTCGCCGAGGTCGTCGGGCTCGCCGACAGTGCGTACGTCTCGTTCTACAAGGGTCTCGGCGGGCTCGCCGGCGCCGCCGTGGCCGGACCGGACGACGTCATCGCCGAGTCCCGCCGCTGGCAACGTCGCCACGGCGGCAACCTGCTGACGCTGCTGCCGTACGCCGTGTCGGCCCGCGCCGGCCTGCAGCGCCACCTGCCCCGGATGGCCGAGTACCACGAGGTCGCCGTCGAGCTAGCGACAGCCCTCAGCGACGCCGGGCTGCGGATCACACCGGACCCGCCGCACACCAACGCCTTCCGCATGTACGCCTCCGTCGACGAGCGCGACGTCAACGCCCGGCTGCTCGAGCACCTGGAGTCCACCCAGGAGGCGATCAGCGCCTACTGGCAGGGCGCCGACGTGCCGGGGTGGTCGGTGACCGAGTTCACCGTCGGATCCGCGACCTGCGACATCGGCGCCGCAGAGGTCGCCAAGCGGATGACCGCGGTGGTGCTGGGCTCTCTCGGCACATGACCGACGCCGTGGCGCAGGCGATGGTCGCGATCGCCCGGGCGGACTTCGTGCCTCCCGAGCTGCGGGACCAGGCGAAGAACGACCTGCCGTTGCCCATCGGCGGTGGCCAGACCAACTCCCAGCCGCGCACCGTGGCCAACATGCTGGGGCTGCTCGACGTACGACCCGGGCAGCGGGTCCTCGATGTGGGAGCGGGGTCGGGATGGACCACCGCGCTGCTCGGCCACCTCGTCGGCCCCGAAGGCACCGTCATCGGCGTCGAGCTGCTCCCCGGGCTGGCTGAGTGGGGCGCCGGCAACATGGCCCGCTACCCGATGCCCTGGGCCCGGGTGCTCCCTGCCGAAGCGGACCAGCTCGGCTGGCCGGAGGAGGCACCGTACGACCGGATCCTGGTGTCCGCGCAGGCCGACGAGCTCCCCGAGGCGCTGGTCCGGCAGCTGCGTCCGGGTGGCGTCCTGGTGATCCCGGTCCGCGGCACGATGCTGCGTGTTCGCGGCGGAGACGCCGGTGACCACGAGGTCACGCTCCACGGGTCGTACCGCTTCGTCCCGCTGCGCTGAGTCCTTACGAAAAGCGCAGCTCTACCGCCTCGCCGACCCGGTGGTAGCCGACCCGCTGGTAGACGCCGTTCGACGTCGGGTTGGCCAGGTCCGTGTAGAGCATGCACCGGTGGCCCCACTCCAACGACCGCGCCGTGACGGCCGCGACGCACGCGGCGGCGTAGCCTCGCCCTCGCAGCGCAGGCGGGGTGTAGACCAGCGACACCCGGACAACGCCGCCGTACGCCGGCGAGACGGCTGCCAGCGAGACCGGCGCGCCGGAGTCGTCCCACACGAACACCAGACCCTGGTCGATCCGGGGTCGAACGTCCACGCGCGGCACAAGCTCACTTTCGATCTCGTCGCGGAAGTCGTCGGACCATGCCTGTACGAGGTCGCGGTCCGCCGGTCCGGCAACCCGCAGCTGACCTGGCACACCGGGAGGCGGCCGCACCAGGTCGGCAACGTAGATGCCCTGCGCCATCGTCGCCGTGATCCGAGTGCCGGCGACCGCGCGCCACTCGCGGCCGAACGCCTCGGCGTCGCGGCGCATGCCGCCGACACCGGGCACGTCCGGGCGCTGGTCGTACACCGCGTGCGCGAGCGAAAGCATCACGTCGTCGGGGACGAGTGAGACGTACGCCTGTCGCGGCGGTTGGTGCTGCGCTGCCGCGACGACCCGACCGTCACGCTCCGCCCACAGCCACAGCGCCTTCCCGGACGGCTCAGCGATGCTCAAGTGCGCCGAGGTCAGCAGGACGCTGTGTTCGACGGCATGCGTGCAGAGGAAGTC
>JACCZI010000262.1 GCA_013696015.1 Nocardioidaceae bacterium | reverse complement strand
GTTACCGACACCGAGATCCACACCTGCGGGTGCTCCTCGCGGATACACGCGGCCACCGTGCCCTTGCCGACCGCGGTCGGCCCGGCGAGCACGACCAGCCGGGCCGGCTGACGACCTGCCGTCGTCGCCGGCGACTCAGCCCCGGTCGGCGAACTCACGCTCGAGCGCGGCAATTTGCTTCACGCCGAGACCACGCACCCGCCGGGTCTCGGAGATGCCGATGCGCTCCATCGTCTGTCGCGCCCGGACCTTGCCCAGTCGTGGCATCGACTGCAGCAGGTCCCTCACCTTCATCTTCCCGATGACGTCGTTGTGTTGACCCTCCTCCAGCACCTCCGGCAGCGACGCGCCCGAGTGCTTGAGCCGGTTCTTGACCTCCGCGCGCTCCCGCCGGGCCGCCGCCGCCTTGTCCAGGGCGGCCTGTCGCTGCTCGGGTGTCAGTTGTGGAAGGGCCACGGGGTCACCTCGGGTGTCGCTGCGCGGGAGCGGGTCGTAAAACCGCTCCCGCGAACCTAGCGACGATGCCGGTCCTGCGGCAACGCACCCGGGGCACTATTGCCAGCGCCAGCCTAGGCCGGCGGGACGATCGACCGGTCAGCTGCCGGTGTCGCAGTTCTCGGTGATGAACTGGTCGATGTTGGTGCTGGCCTGTTTGAACTCCTCGGTGTTGAGCTCTTGCAGCGCCTGCGTCTGCTCGGGTGTGACATCGGCCAGGTTCGAGACGTCTTGGTCCCGCAGCTGTCCGAAGATCTGGTCGAAGGTGTCGCGCACGATCTCGACGTCACCCTTGATCTCGTCCGGCGCGGCGGCCACGGCATCGTCCAGCGCACTATCGAGGTCGTCGAAGTCGCCGCCGCTGTCCGCGAGGTTAAGCTGCGTGTCGAGCGCGCAGAAGTCCTCCGTCGAGCCGCCACCCCCGCAGCCGGCAAGGCCGAGAACCGTCACCGCCGTCACCCCCAGCATCGCCATGACCCTGCGCATCGCCTATCCCTCCGCCTCGTCCAGTCGTACGGATTCGCGCACACCTTGGCACACGGCGCCGTGGGCCGGCCGTGCGACTCGCATCAGGAGAGCAGGCGGTCGAGCGTCTCGGCCACCGCTGCGGCGGCTGCCCGCAGGGCGGAGATGTCCGGACCGGCCGTCAAGACACCCCGAGACGTGGCGGGAACGACCTCGCCGAGCAGATCACCGAAGATACGCCGCAGGTCGTCGACCGTCCCACCCTGCGCGCCGAAGCCCGGCGCCAGGAGCGGTCCGTGGATCGCCAGGTCATCCTCTGTCGACCCGATCGTCGCGCCGACGACAGCACCGAACGAGCCCCACGGTCGTGCCGCGGCATTCGCGGCGGCGAGCTGGCGCAGGATGGAGCCCGCCACGCTGACACCGTTGTGGCGGGCCTGCTGCACCTGCGCGCCCTCAGGGTTGGAGGTCAGCGCCAGCACGAACACACCAGCGCCGTGCGCAGCGGCCGTCTCCAGCAGGGGTCGCAGTGACCCGAACCCCAGGTAGGGCGAGGCGGTGACAGCGTCCGCTGCCAGCGACGACGCCGGGTGCAGGTAGGCGTCGGCGTACGCGGACGCTGTGGAGCCGATGTCGCCGCGCTTGACGTCCAGAAGCACCAGGGCGCCGGCCTCCCGGGCGGTTGCGATGGTCTGCTCGAGCACCGCGATACCGCCGGAGCCGTGGCGCTCGAAGAACGCCGACTGCGGCTTGAGCACCGCGACCTGGCCGCCCAGCGCCTCGACTGCCGTCGAGGTGAACCGGGCCAGCCCGGCCACGGTGTCCGGCAGTCCCCACCGGCTCAACAGCGCCGGATGCGGGTCGATGCCAACGCACAGCGGTCCGCGCTCGGCCATAGCGTCCCTCAACCGCGCTCCGAACGACCCGGTCCCCGCCGGATCTCGAGGCCTGGTCGCGGTCATGGCGTCCGCAGTCCCTCGAGGTCCGTGGCCGCCAGCGAGTCGGTGGCGGGGGTATGCGCGAGCCCCACGACCTGAGCCGCCGAGGTGAAAGCCCGCCGGGACAGCTCGTCGCGCAGCTCGGCAACGATCCGCATCGGCGCACCCGGATCGTGGAAGATCACGGTTCCCACCTGGACCGTGCTGGCGCCGGCTACCAGGAAGGCCAGCGCGTCGAACCCGGTCTTGATGCCACCGATCCCGATGATCGGGACGTCCGGCATCGCCTGATGCACCTGCCAGACGCACCGGAGCGCGAGGGGGCGGATCGCCGGACCTGACAGCCCGCCGGTGACGCCGCCGAGGACGGGGCGCAGTGTTCCCGGGTCGATCGCCAGTCCCAGCGTCGTGTTGATCATCGACAGTCCGCTGGCTCCGGCCGCTACCACCGCTTCGGCGACACCGACGAGGTCGGTGACGTCGGGCGACAGCTTGGCGAAGACGGGGACGCCGCGCGGGACGTCGCGGCGTACGACGGCGATCACCTTGGCTGCCTGATAGGGGTCGCAGGCGAAGACCATGCCTCGGTTTGCCACGTTGGGGCAGGAGATGTTGACCTCGACCGCACTTACGCCGGGGCTGCTACCGACGCGGCGGGCGAGCTCGGCGTACTCGCCCAGGGTGGAGCCGGCGATGGACACCACCGCGCGGGCCCGGCGGCGGGCCAGCCAGGGAAGCTCTTGGCCGAGGAACGAGTCGATGCCCGGGCCTTGCAGCCCGATGGAGTTGAGCATCCCGGAGGGTGTCTCGGCCATCCGCGGGGTAGGACGACCGGCCCGGGGGTCGAGCATGATCGACTTCGTCACCACCGCACCGAGGTCGGCCACGTCGAAGAAGGCGTCGAGCTCGCGACCCGCGGCGGCGCACCCGGACGCCGTCATCACGGGGTTGGGCAGCAGGATCCCGGCTAGGTCGACGCGTAGGTCGACGTCGCGCGGTGACGGCATTATGGGCCTCCTCGGGCGGCACCCAGCGCGTCGGCGGGGACGGTGCCGACGTCGGACCAGCGCACCCGGTCCCCGCGGAAGACCGGTCCTTCGACGCAGGAACGGACCATCCGGGTCCGGCCGTCGTCACCGACCACCGGCAGCACGCACGTCATGCAGACACCGATTCCACAGGCCATCGCCTCCTCGACGGCGCACTGGCTCCACGCCCCGTGCGCCTCCGCGACGCCGGCGACGGCCGCCAACATGGCCATGGGGCCGCAGGCGTACACGACCGCCGCGCCGCTGCGACCCACCACCTCGGACAACACGTCTGTGACCCGGCCCCGGACACCGACGCTTCCGTCCTCTGTCGTCACCACCGAGGAGTGGGCCGAGCGACGGGCCTCGAGGGCGCCGAAGAGGCGTTGCTCGGTGCTGGCGCCGAGCACCATGTGCACGGTGCAGCCGCGTTCCCGCAACCGGTCGGCGAGTGTGAACAGAGGGGCGCTTCCGTAGCCCCCGCCGACCAGCACGCAGGGCACCTGGTCGGCGGGCAGCGCGAAGGGCCGCCCGAGCGGGGCTACTACGTCGACGATGTCGTGCGGCCCCCGCGTCGCGAGCCAGGCGGTCCCGGGTCCGTGCACGTCGAACACGACGTCGAGGGTCCCTCCGTACGTACCGCTCTCTCGGACGCGGTAGATGGAGAACGCCCGTCGCAGCAGCATGCCCGACTCCGGGCCGCCCACGGCCAGTGCGGCGAAGTGCCCGGGCCGGCACCGCTCGGCGACGCCGGGGGCGACCAGCGTGAGGATGTGGTAGGCCCCGATCTGCTTGCGCGACAACACTTCGGCACGCTGCTGCAGCGGTCCGGCCGACGCCGTCATCGCCGCATCGCCGCGCCCCACTCCTGCAGCGACCGGACGCCGACCTGGTCACCGCGCATCGCCTCGATGCCTTGCACCGCGGCCGCCAGGCCCTGCACGGTCGTGATGCACGGGATGTTGCGCAGCACAGCGGCGGTGCGGATTTCGTAGCCGTCGAGTCGTGGTCGGCCGCCGGACGTCGAGCCGTGCGGGGTGTTGATGACGAGGTCGATCTCGCCGGCCGCGATGCGGTCGACGATGCTCGTGCCCACCCTGGCCGCGCCGCTCGCGACGGTCTCGGACAGCTTGGCGACGACCTGTACCGCGACACCGTTGCGGCGCAGGACCGTCGCCGTCCCCGATGTCGCGAGAATCTCGAAGCCCAGGTCGGCCAGCCGCTTCACGGGGAAGACCATGTGCCGCTTGTCCCGGTTGGCGACCGACACAAACGCCCGGCCACCGGTCGGCAACCCGCCGTACGCGGCGGTCTGCGACTTGGCAAAGGCGGTGCCGAAGCCGGCGTCGATCCCCATCACCTCGCCGGTGGAGCGCATCTCCGGGCCCAGGACGGTGTCGATGCTCCTGCCGTCGAGGGTCCGGAAGCGGTCGAACGGCAACACGGCCTCCTTGACGCACACCGGTGCGGACTCCGGAAGGCAGCCGCCGTCACCGGACCGGGGCAGGAGGCCTTCCCGACGCAGGTCGGATATCCGGGCGCCGAGCATGACCCGCGCGGCGGCCTTCGCCAACGGCGTCGCCGTTGCCTTGGACACGAACGGCACGGTGCGCGACGCCCGGGGGTTGGCCTCGAGGACGTACAGCACGTCGGCCGCCAACGCGTACTGCACGTTGAGCAGCCCGCACACTCCGATGCCGC
>JACCZI010000254.1 GCA_013696015.1 Nocardioidaceae bacterium | reverse complement strand
GCTCCGGCCGGCCAGAGCCATGGCCAGTGTGGGCAGCAACGACAGTTCGACCGCCAGCCGACCCGGCTGCGCCAGACTGTCGTACGCCTGGCGCACCCGCTGGCGGCGGAAGTGTCCCGCTGGTGGTGGGAGCCGCCGGACGTAGACGTCCGAGGCCACGACCTCACGCGCGCCATGCGCTTTCAGAGTCCGGATCAGCTCGAGGTTCTCGAAGAGCACCGCACCGCAGTAGCCGTTCGACTTCAGGAACGCGGCGCGCCGCACAACAAGCGTTCCTGGGTAGTCCGCTCCGGCTGCCCGGTTGAGCAAGGTGCGAGCCGTGTCCCAGCGGGCGTGCCATGGCAGTGGGTCGAAGTAGTTCTGTGGCCGGACCAGGTCGGCCGACGCGCCGAGCTCGAGGACACGGCGCAGCACCGAGTCGTCGTACCTGACGTCGTCGTCAGCTATGACGACGAGCTCACCGGTTGCCACCTGAACCCCGTCGATGATCCCGGCCACCTTGCCGTTGAGGCAGCGGGAGACCACCGGGACGTGCACGACGTGCTCCCCCCACTGCCGGTGATGGTCGGCGAAAACGTTCGGAGGTGACCCGTCGACAACGACGACCTCCAGCTCGCGGGAGAGCTGGTGCAGGTAGGCGGCCAGCTCGGGATCTTCTTGGTGACGCTCCCGACGCAGGGGCAGCAGGTAACTCGCGTCGTACGTCATGCTCCGGCCCGGGAGGCGGACCGCGCCGGAGCGAGGAGGGAGCTTCGCCCTTCCGACCATGCTGTGAGCAGCGCACCAGCGACCGCCGCGTCCAGGTGGAGGCAAGCCGCCGCGCCGAACGCGATGTCGGGGACCAGAGCCGGCTCAGCCGCTGCCGCGACACAACAGACCTCCCGAACGGCGATCTGTTCGTGCACGGCGTCGGCCGCGACGTGCTCGTCGAAGTAACGGGCCGCTTGTTCCCCGTAGCCAAGTCGACGCACCGCTGCCGCGTAACGCCGGTTGGGCAGCGAACTACTCGCTTCGAGGGCAGCGAGGTGGCCGATCGCGGCGCCACGCAGTCGGCGATGCAAACCGAACAACGACATGGCGTTGCTCGACGCAAGAGTCAATCCGGGAACCATGTCGACGTACGCGCCGTAGTCGGCGACGAGGCCGCACACCTTCATGGTGTCGGCGAAGAGTTGCGAGTGCAGCTGCGTTGCACGACCTGAGCCGTACTCGTCGTACTGGATCTCGGCCAGGGCCACTTTGGCCCGACCGGTGAGTCGTGGGATCACCCAGGTGTGTGGGTCTGCCTCCTTGAGCTGGTAGACGCTGCGGTGCACGAGGAACTCGCACAGCTGGTCAGGCCCGCCACGACGCTGCAGGTGCCGCGCGAGTGGCGCCGAGTCGGCGTTCCCGACGAGGGCGAACAGCCGATCGGCGAGACTGCCCGGTGCCGACAGCACCGCGCGCACCGCGTCGTGCGTTGCTCGCCGAAGCTCGCACTCGAAGACCTCCTCGATGCGTGCGCGCACCGCCAAGGTCTCCGGCCGCCACTCCCACGCCGGGTCGACGGCGTCGAAGCCCTGATAGTGCAACTCGCACAGCACCCAGAGCGCCACCTGGAGGTCGTCGTCGTCAACAACGGCGCAGTCGCGGAGCGCGCCGGTCAGGGCCGCCTGCATGGGCGCGCTGTCCAGCGACGACGAGGTCAGCCATCGGCACAGCAGCTCGCTCACCGGACCCCGAGGGCGCGGCAGCTCCATGGTGGCTCCAAGAGGGTCCAGCCGCCGGCAGCAAGCTCCCGACGACTCGACACCGGTACCCCGTGGCCCTCCTTCTCATGCGCCACCCGCCGCAGTCGGGGTGCCCCGCGCGACCGACCTCCCGACATTGACGTCGAGGACACGACCTCGAGGTCGGGCGATCCGCAGGGCCGGCGAGCGCCGGCACCGCCGGCCGGTGGTTGGACCGCCCCGGAGTGGGTACGCCCTCGAGGCCGACGAAGGGACAGCGATGGGCGAGGCGCCGGGTGAAACGGCGCCGCACCACCACGTGCGCCGGGCCGTCGTCACCGGCGGTGCCGGCTTCGTCGGGTCGTGGCTGTGTGAGGCGCTGATCGACGATGGTGTGGCGGTGGTGTGCGTCGACAACTGCCTCACCGGGTCCGCCGACAACGTCCGCCACCTGCGACCCAATTCGTCGTTCGAGCTCGTGGTCGCCGACGTGGCGGAGGCGCTGGACGTCGCAGGCCACGTCGACCTCGTCCTGCACCTGGCCTCGCCGGCGTCCCCGGTCGACTACCAGCGTTACCCGGTCGAGACGTTGCGGGTCGGCAGCCTGGGCACGATGCATGCTCTGGAGCTGGCGCGGCGCCACAAGGCACGGTTCGTGCTCACCTCGACGTCGGAGGTCTACGGCGACCCGCTGGAGCACCCGCAGCGGGAGGACTACTGGGGCAACGTCAACCCGGTCGGACCGCGCAGCATGTACGACGAGGCCAAGCGCTTCGCCGAGGCGGTGACCACGGCCTACCGCGAGGCGCACGGCGTGCGCACCGGCATCGCGCGTCTGTTCAACACCTACGGACCGAGGATGCGCGTCGACGACGGCCGTGCGGTCCCGACCTTCATCCGACAGGCGCTGGCGGGCGACCCGGTCTCGGTCGCTGGTGACGGGTCGCAGACCCGCTCCATCTGCTACGTGAGCGACACCGTACGCGGCATCTGCGCGCTGGCCCGGTCCGAGTACGCCGGACCGTTCAACATCGGAAACCCGGACGAGGTCACCATGCTGTCGTTGGCCGAACGCATCGTCGCGCTCAGCTCGAGCAGCTCCGGCATCGAGTACGTGGCGCGCCCGATCGATGACCCGGAGCGGCGCTGCCCCGACATCAGCAACGCCCGTCGGCTGCTCGGATGGTCTCCCGAAGTCGAGTCCGGCGACGGACTGCGGCGCACAATCACCTGGTTCCAGGGCTCAGCGAGCTGACGACAGCCGGTTTCGCGCCGCCGCAACGACCTCCGCCACGCCGATCGCAGCCAGCGCCGGATCGATCCGGGCCCCCCAGGCATCGCCAGGACAGTCGTGGCCGTGCCAGATCACCGTGTGCGGCCCCTCCGGAGGACCCCACAACCGGGGCGGCGTCGGACCGAACAGCACCACCGACGGCGCGCCGTACGCGGCGGCCAGGTGCGCGACGCCGGTGTCGCCACTGACCACGAGCCGGGCAGCGGCGACCAGCGCCGCCAGCTGAAGCAGCGAGGTCGACCCGGCCAGCACCGCACCACCGTCGAGGCCCGCGCCCGCTGCAACGGCTGTCGCGAGTGAACGGTCGGCGTACCCGCCGGTCACCACAATGCGCAGCCCGTCGCCGGCCAACGCTGCCGCCACCTCGGCGAAGCGGTCCGGATGCCACCGGCGTGCCGGGTACGCGGCACCCGGGTGGACGACGACAGCCCCCGTCACCGGCGGCGGGGTCGCCGGTGGTGTCAGCGCCACGTCGTCGGCGTCAGCGGTGACGCCCAGGCACGAGCTCACCAGCCGGCACCAGCGCTGTCTCTCGTGCTCATCGGCCACCCAGGTCGGTCCCGAGACGTCCGCCTCAGCGCACTCGAACGCGATGAGCCGTCGCGGTCGCAGCGAGGCGAGCAGCCGGTGGCTCTGCGGTCCGCGCCCGTGCAGGTCGATCGCGACGTCCGGGGGCGGCCCGGGCCACCCGAGCTGCTCGAGACCGACGGCGTGGTGGTCGGCGTCGACCAGACGGTCCCCCCGGAGCAAGGTCGCCTGCCCGCGGGGTGCCGCCAGGACGATGTGGTGGCCCGGCAGACCCCTGCGCACGGCGCGCAGCGCCGGGACCCCGGCGAGCAGGTCCCCCAAGCCCAGTGCCCGCAGGACCAGCGCCGTCGGTGCCGCCGAGCCGTCGATCAGGGCCAGGAACCTTCGACCGACGGGGTGACCACGAGCTCGCGCACCTCACAACCCGGCGGCTGGCGTAACGCGAATATGACGGCCTGTGCGACGTCTTGAGGACGGTTCAGCTTCGCGTCCGGCCCCGGCTTGTACTGCTCGTCGCGGCCGTCGAAGAAGGGCGTCTGCATGCCTCCCGGCACCAGCAGCGTGACTCCCACCTGACCGGCGGTCTCCGCCGCCAGCGCGCGGGTGAAACCGACCACTCCGAACTTCGATGCGCAGTAGGCGGTGGCGTCGCTGACAGCCCGCAGCCCGAGCGTCGATGCCACGGTCACCACCCGGCCGTGCCGCCGCCTCAGGTCGGGCATGGCCGCCCGGACGACCGCAGCGGTGCCGAGCAGGTTGACGATGACGACTCTGTCCCACTCCTGCGCCGGAACGTCCTCCAGCCGTCCGCAGGAGTCGATGCCCGCGCAGGTGACGACGGCGTCGATGCCGCCGGTGCGACCCGACACCCTGCGTACGACCTGCTCCGTCTGCTCGCGGTCGGCGATATCCACGAGCTCGTGCTCGATGTCGTCCCCGGGCTGCACCCGGTCGAGCACGACGGGCCGACCGCCAGCGTCGGCGACGGCCGAGGTGACCGCAGCGCCCAGACCGGACACCCCACCGGTGATGATCACGGTTCCGATATCCATGCGGCTCTCCTTCATGACGACAACGACGACGTGGTCGATCCGGGTTGGTCGTACGACAGGGCAGCGGTCTCAACGAGCGAGGACGTCGAGCGGCCCTCGAGATAGGGCAGCACGACCGCCTGCCCACCCCAGGACCGCAGCACCGCTGCCTCGGGCAGCTCGGTACCCGCGTAGTCGCCACCCTTGGCCCACACGTCAGGGCGCAAGCGACGCAACATCGTCTCCGGGGTGTCCTCGTCGAAGATCGCCACCGCGTCGACGCAGGTCAGCTCCTGCAGCACGCGCGCCCGGTCGGCCGCCGGTACAAGGGGCCGGCTGGGCCCCTTGAGCCGACGGATCGAGTCGTCGGAGTTCAGGCACACGATGAGGCAGTCACCCAGACTGCGCGCTGCCCGAAGGGTCGAGA
>JACCZI010000231.1 GCA_013696015.1 Nocardioidaceae bacterium | reverse complement strand
GTAGACAACAGGTTTCTCCGGGGCCTGCACCGAGTTCTGGGCCAGCGGCATCCGCCCCGTGCCCACCTGGAAGTCGACGGCGGCGGCGCCCACACCTACCAGCGCGGGACCGTAGTTGCCGCCTCGGTCGGTGAGCACCCCTTCACCGTTCAGGCCGTGACACGTCGCGCACCCGACGAGGAAGAGCTGGCGGCCCTCCTCCACCAAGGCATCGGTGGCCGAGTCGGCACCTGCGGGCCGAGGGGCGAACACCGAGTACAGGCCACCGAGCAGGCACAGGCCGAGCAGCACCACGACGGCACCGGCGAGCGGATGGCGCCGCCTCGTCGACAGGGACCGCACGGTGACCTCGCTTCTCGACTATTTCAGGACGTAGATGGTGAAGAACAACGCGATCCACACCACGTCGACGAAGTGCCAGTAATAGGACACGACGATGGCGGTGACAGCCTGCTCGTGGGTGAACCGGCGCGCGACGAAGGTCCGCCCGAGAACCAACAGGAAGGCGATCAGTCCGCCGGTGACGTGGAGGCCGTGGAAACCCGTCGTCAGGTAGAAGACCGAACCGTATGGGGAGGACGACAGCGTGACGTTCTCGGAGACCAGGGTGGCGTACTCGAGCGCCTGCCCGCCGATGAAGAACGCCCCCATCAGATAGGTGAGGACGAACCACTCGCGCAGCCCCCAGCCGGCCACGTGGAGCAGGCCGCCGGTACGGCCGACGCGGCCGCGTTCGGCGGCGAACACCCCGAGCTGACAGGTGACACTGGACAGCACCAGCACTGTGGTGTTAATGGTGGAGAACGGGACGTTCAGCTTGTCGGTCTCGGTGACCCACAGATCCGGGGCCACCGCCCGGATCGTGAAGTAGGCGGCGAACAGCGCCGCGAAGAACATCAGCTCGCTCGACAGCCACACGATCGTGCCGACCGTCACCAGGTTCGGCCGGTCAGGCGATCCCTGCAGCCGGGAGGCGGGGACCACGGTCGTTGTCGCCACGACTGCCATTATGTCCGCAGCCGAGCCGCGTGGCATCTGGACCCCCGGCCCGGTCTACGTCAGATGCGACACACCGTCCCAACGGCCGAGGTCACCGGCGGATACGATCCTCGGCGTGAGCGCGCAGCAGGACGAGCCGGACGTCCGGGTTCTCGTCTACAGCGACGACCGGAGCACCCGGGACAAGGTCACGCTGGCGCTCGGTCGGCACCCGCATCCCGACCTGCCCCGCTTCGAGTACCTGGAGTGCGCGACCGAACCGGCCGTCATCGCGGCGATGGACGCCGGCGGCCTCGACCTCGCGGTGCTGGACGGTGAGTCCGCCCCGGCCGGAGGGATGGGGATCGCCCGGCAGCTCAAGGACGAGATCTACCAGTGCCCGCCACTGCTGGTCCTCACCGGCCGGGCGCAGGACGCCTGGCTTGCCACCTGGTCACGCGCCGACGCGGTCGTGCCGCACCCGGTGGACCCGATCCGCCTGGCTGAGGCCGTCGTCGCGCTGGTCCGGGCGCGGCTGAGCGCCTTCCCCCCTCTGCCGCGCTGACGTTGTGCGGATGCCCACGCCCCTCAGCTGGCCGGAGATCATCTCGACCCTGCTGATGCGCCACGACCTGTCCGCCGGGCAGACCGCGTGGGCGATGGCGGAGATCCTGTCCGGTGACGCCACCCCGGCGCAGATCGCGGGCTTCGCCATAGCTCTGCGGGCCAAGGGGGAGACGGTGGCGGAGGTCGAGGGCCTGGTGGCGGCCATGCTCGCTCATGCGGTGCCGCTGAACGTGGCCGGTCGCACCGTCGACATCGTCGGCACCGGAGGCGACCGGGCCCGAACGGTGAACATCTCGAGCATGGCCGCGGTGGTGGTCGCCGGCGCGGGTGCCCGGGTCGTCAAGCACGGCAACCGGGCGGCGTCGTCGTCGAGCGGGGCGGCCGACGTGCTCGAGGCGCTCGGAGTACGGATCGACCTGCGGGCCGACCAGGTGGCCGAGGTGGCCGCGCGGGTGGGGATCACGTTCTGCTTCGCCCCGGCCTTTCACGCCTCCCTGCGTCATGCCGCCGGGCCGCGCCGCGAGCTCGGCGTGGCCACGACGTTCAACTTCTTGGGCCCGCTCACCAACCCGGCTCAGCCGGCGGCGCAGGCCGTGGGGGTTTCCGACGCGGCCATGGCCCCGGTGATGGCGGGTGTGCTGGCCCGCCGTGGTGTCGATGCGCTGGTCTTCCGCGGCGATGACGGGCTCGACGAGCTCACCACGACCACCAGCTCGTCGGTGTGGCTGGTCGACTCAGACGGGGTTCGCCAGCAGACGTTGGACCCGCGGGATCTCGACGTCGTGCCGGCCAGCGTCGCCGACCTGCGCGGGGGGGACGCTGACCACAACGCCGCGGTCTTCCGCCGCGTGGTCGAGGGCGAGCGGGGTCCGGTCCGCGATGCCGTGGTGCTCAACGCCGCTGCCGGCCTGGCCGCCCATGCGGGTGGCAGCGGTGAGCTCGTGGACCGGCTGGCCGAGGGGATGCGACGTGCCGAGGCGTCGATCGACTCCGGGGCAGCCGCCCGCACGATGGACAGGTGGGTCACCCTCACCCAGGACCTGGCCGGCGCCTGAGCTGTCCGTTCGCCGCGGGCAACCGGGACTGCAGGTCAGGCCCGGGGGTCAGGCCGGGCCGTCGAGGCCGAGGCTGAAGGTGGCCTCAAGGTCGTGCGTGGAGTACGAGCGGAACGCGATGTGCGTCTCGGTCGACAAGACCCCGTCGACCTTGTTGAGCCGGTCGGCGACCACGGAGGCGACGTCCTCATGGGCCCGCACGCGCACCATCGCGATCAGGTCGATGTGACCGGTGACCGAGTAGACCTCGCTCACCCCGGCCAGCGCAGCGATCTGCTCGGCCACGGCCGGGATGCGCGCCACGTCGGCCTTGACGAACACGATCGCGGTGATCACGGAAGCCGAGCCTAGTGGGATCCGTGACCGAGTCAGCGCGCCGGTTGGTGCACGGTGGCCAGATGGCGCCGCTCGTCGAAGGGCAACAGCGAGGCGCCCGAGCGCATCGCGGTCTCGAGCGAGCCCACGTGGCGTCCGGCGCCGTCGACAGGGCAGCTCCAGGTGCCGACCACCTCTATCAGCCGGACACCTTCGGTCTCCAGCCAGCGCAGCACCGTCTCGGTCTCGGTGACGCTGGCGGCCGGAGCCGGCCCCGGCCCGGCCACGACGGTCTCGGCAGCGGCCACCAACCCGCTGACGAACGCCTGGGGGCCGGTCCCGGGCTGCAGGTAGCCGGCCGCTGCGAGCCGGCCGTACCGCACCACGTGGACCTCCCAGCCGTCGCCGTCGGGGGAGCGCCGAGCAGCCACAACCTGGGCACACTGGGTCAGCGACGAGAGCCGCTGGAGGCGTCCGGTCCCGCGCAGGAACGCCCCGAGCCGGTCCCGGTGGACCTCGGCATCCTCATAACGCTCGCGCTCGGCCAGCGCTGACATGTGTGTCGTCACGGCGGCGACGACCGGGCGCGGGTCGGCCAGGAGCGAGCGGCGTACCCCTTCAACCGCGACGGAGTACGTCTCGACGTCGGTCGAGCCGTCGCAGGGCGACATGCACCGGTTCATCTCGGCCAGGACGCACGCAGTGCGAGACGGGCGGCGAGGCAGCCGTCCGCTGCACTGCCGGATGGGGAACGCGTCGTGCACCGCCGCCATCGCGCGCTCCGCGACCCGCCGGGCGGAGAACGGCCCCACATAGCAGGCGTCGTCATCAAGGACCTGGCGCACCAGCGACAGGCGCGGCCACGGCTCGACGGTCAGCTTGAGCCACAGCGCGCGCTCCGGGTGGCGGGAGCGCCGGTTGTAGCGCGGCTTGTGCTCGGCGATGAGCCGCAATTCGGCGACCTCTGCCTCCAGCGGGGTGGCGCAGGTGATGCCGTCGACGTGGGCGGCCAGACCCACCATCTCGCCCATCCGCGACCGGGTCTCGCTGGCGGTGAAGTAGGAGCGCACCCGCACCCTCAGGTCCTTCGACGTCCCGATGTAGAGCACCTGCCCCCGCTCGTCGCGGAACAGATAGACACCGGGCGCGTGGGGCAGGTGCTCGGCCAGGTGGCGTTTGCGGCGCTGCGCCGAGGTGACGCGCGACGAGAAAGTCTGCAGCTCCTCCAGCGTGTGCACCCCGAGGCTGCCGAGTCGTTCGATCAGGCCGTGCAGGACGTCGACCGTCGCCCGGGCATCTTCCAGCGCCCGGTGGTTGGGGGTCGTGCCGGCCCGGAACAGCGTGGCGAGCGTGGCCAACCGGCAGTCGGCCGCCTCGTCTCGCGTCACCACCCGCCGGGCGAGCCGGGCGGTGTCGAGCACCTCGAAGCTCGGCCAGGGGTGCCCGAGCAGCGTCGCGAAGTGACGCAGAAAACCCACGTCGAACGGGGCGTTGTGCGCGACGAGGACCGACCCGGACGCGAACTCCAGAAATGAGGGCAGCGCCGAGCCGATGGCAGGGGCGCTGGCGACCATCGCGTCGGTGATGCCGGTCAGGACCGCGATGAACGGGGGGATGGGCGTGCTCGGGTTCACCAGCGTCTGGAACTCGCCCTGCACCTCACCACCGCGGACCTTGACCGCGCCGATCTCGGTCACCATCGAGCCCGCCGCCGCGGACCCTCCGGTGGTCTCGAGGTCGACGACGCAGAACGTGACTTCGCGCAGTGGCCGTCCGAGCTCGTCGAAGGATGCCTGGACCGGTCGGATCCGGTCTGCAGCGACTTCGACCGCGCTCATGCCGGGCAACGTACGACGCCCCACCGACATTGAGGTGCCGACGCGCCAACTGCTGGCGTCGTGACCCGAACGACGCAGTGTGATGTCGGATTGCACGCAGACAAGTCGTCGCGGCGCCGTACTCTCGGAACGGAGAGCCCCGGGCAGGAGGATCTGGCATGGCCGCTGACGTCCCGGCTGGCACGTCAGCTGAAACCCCTGGAGACGTGCGGGCCACCTCGTTGCTGCCCGACGTCGTCCGGCAGCGCCTGGTCGCCCTGGCCGCGGACGCACTCGAGCACCTGCACAGCGACACACTGCCGCCCCCTCTTCGTCCCGTGCTGTCCTTTGCGCGGCCGCGGCGCCTCCGGCTCGCTGCGGCGCCGATCGCTGCCGCGCTGGACGACGACGACTTCCGCACCCGCGTGGCGGCGCAGGTTCGCCCGACCCATGCCGGTCTCGCCGCCGCTCTGGACGACGGTCTGCCGGTGGCCGCGGACCCGGTCGAGGTGGCAGCGCTCACCTATTTGCTCCGTCCGGCTGGATGGACCGTGACGTTGGCCGCAGCGCTCGCCCGGCTCGAGCAGCCCGAGTCGGTCAGCTCCGATCCCCCGCAGACGGCACGGGTGCAGGAGCGGCTCGATGCGGCCCGAGCCGAGCTGGACAGCCTGCGCGCAGCACACCGTGAGCAGGTCACCGCACTGAAAGGCGAGAACACCGAGCTGCGTCGTCGGCTTGCCAGCGAACGAACCGGTGCCAAGCAGGCCCGGCATGACGTCGAGGGCACGCTGTCCGAGCTGACCCGCGCCCTCGCGGACGCTGAGCGCCGCACGGTCGAGGGCCAGGCGGAGCGACGTCGCCTCCAGGCGCGGCTCGACGACCTGACGGGGGATCGGACGGTCGCCAGGAGCGCTGACCGGGAAGCCCGCGCCAAAGAAGCGGTGCGCGCTCGCCTGCTGCTCGACACGCTGGTCGAAGCAGCGCAGGGGCTGCGCCGCGAGCTCGCCCTGCCCCCTGTGCAGACGAGGCCGGCAGACACGGTCGACGGGGTTGCGGCGGGATTGCCTCTCGGCCGCACGGTGGCGCGGGCGCTCGCATCCGACGACCCCGCGCTGTTGCGGGAGCTGGTCGCTCTGCCGGAGGCGCATCTGCTGGTGGACGGCTACAACGTGACCAAGCTCGGCTGGCCAGCCACGGCGCTCGACGCGCAGCGAGCGCGACTGAGCAGGGAGCTGGGTCCGTTGGCGGCGCGGAGCGGTGCGGAGGTCACCGTCGTCTTTGACGGCGCCGAGCTGGCTCACCCGCCGCGGATCTCACCGCCGCGGGGTATCCGGGTACGTTTCAGCCCACCCGACGTGACCGCCGACGAAGTGCTGATCGAGCTGGTTCGCGCCGAGCCGGCCGGCCGGCCCCTCGTGGTGGTGTCCAGCGACGCCGAGGTCGTCGCCGGTGTCGAACGGGCTGGTGCCCGAGCCGTTCCCTCGGCGGCGCTCTTGGCGCTGCTCGGGTCGCGCGGAGGTCGGACTGTCAGTAGGTCGGGCTAGCGTCGTGGCCGTTCGACAAGTCGAGCCCCGACGGCGCGAGGAGCACTGATGGCGCTTCCCCAAGGCGACACCCCCACCGGCGACACCATCTCCGGCGAGCGTGACCGAGAGCCGTTGGTCATCGACTGCGACTGCTGTGTCGCGCGCGGGCTGGCATGCGGCGACTGCGTCGTCAGCGTGCTGCTCGGTGGTCCTCCCGATGGGCTCGAGCTCGATTCCGACGAGGTCGGCGCGCTCGACGCACTTGCCGGCTCCGGGCTCGTGCCCCCCTTACGCCTGGTCACCGCGATCGACGGCCCCGATCCCCATAGCTGTGGGCCGGGGTAACGGCGATGTGGCATACCGGTCCCGCCACCGTCGCGGGGCGGGCCAGCGTGTTCGCCCTCGTCGTGCTGCTCGCCGTCGGCTCTGGCGCCTTGTGGTGGCCCTCGGAAACCGGCCCGCAGGATCGACTGCCAGCATCGGTGTCGGCAGGCGCGACCGGCGATGTCTCACAAGACACCCGGGCTGCGGCGCTCGTGGCTGCGCTCGAGGTGGCCTGGGACGACCGGGCGCGCCAGGCGTTTGTCGCTGCCGCCGGCTCGTCGACCCACCATAGGTTGCAGTCTCGCGACTGGGCGGCGACCGTGTTCCGCAACTTGCGGGTGCTCCACGTGCGAGACATGAGCTGGCGGTACGTCGGACACAGCACCTCTGGCGTCCGCTCCTCACCGGCGGCCGCTGACGCGTTCCTCGCCGAGGTGGCCGTTACCTGGACGCCGTCTAGGCGATCCGGTTTCGCACCGCATCCCACATCCGAGGTCACGGTGCCGTTGACGGTCGCCGACAACGGACAGTCCCTGGCTGTCACAGGAACCGCGACCGGCGCCGCAGCCCTTCCGGTGTGGCTGGCCGGGCCGCTGCACCTGCGCCGTGTCGGCGGTGCATTGTGCGTCGGGGTGGGGGATCGCAACCACCTGGCTCTGGTGAGCCGGCTGGCGCGGCGAGCGGTCGACGATGTCGCAGCTGTCGTGCGCACGTCGCCGCGTGTGGTCGTAGTACACCCGCAGGACGCGCGGACGGCCGCCCAGGTGCTCGGCTCCGACCGCACCGACGTCGCCCGAATCGCGGCGGTGACAACCACCGTGGATGGCAGCGACGGCGAAGGCTCACCCGTGCAGGTGGTGCTCAACCCGCCCGCCTTTGACGCACTAGGACAACGCGGGGCGCAGGTGGTCATGACCCATGAGGTCGCGCACGCGGTGACCGGGGCGACCACGGCGCGGATGCCGCTGTGGGTGGCCGAAGGCTTCGCCGACCTTGTCGCGCTGCGCGGCAGTGATGTCCCCCTTCAGGTCGCCGCCGGGCACTTCCTGGCACGGGTACTCCACCGCGGCCCCCCTCGAGCGTTGCCCCACGCGGCAGACTTCGCGTCCTCCGCCCACGGCCTGGGTCGTACGTACGAGGCGGCCTGGCTGGTCTTCCGGATGCTGACCGAGCGCTACGGGGACCCTGCCACCGTCGGCTTCTACGAGCAGGTCCGAGACGGGATGCCGGTGCCGCGTGCCTTGCACCAGCAGTTTGGGTTGGATCCGGCCGCTCTGCTCGCGAGCTGGCGTCACTACCTGGACCGCCTTGTCGACCTCTGAGCGCGCTGACACGCGGCAGGCGCTGGTGTGGCTGGCGCTGCTCACGGTCGCCTTCGTCCTGACGGTGGCGCTCAGCACGCCGTGGGACTGGCTGCCGGGAGCCCAGCTGGGCCGGGTCGATCCCACCGCCGGCCTGCCGCCGGAGCAGATCGACCGGATCGCCGCCTACCGCGAGCAGGTGGTGCCGGTGGGACTGCTCGGTGCCCTGGCCAGCCTTGTGCTTGCCGTCTTCCTCGGGTTGACCAGGCGCGGCGCTCGGCTCGTGCGCCGCCTGCCTGGGGCACGGTGGTGGTGGCTTCAGGTCGTCGTGGCTGTCATCGTGCTGCAGCTGCTCGGCCGAGTGGTGAGCCTGACGTCGGCCATCCGTGCCGAGCAGGTGCGGCACGAGTTCGGGTTGTCGACCCAGGGGTGGTGGGGCTGGGGCGCCGACCAGCTCACCGCGTACGCCGTTGGTGTCGTCACGATCAGCCTGCTGGCGCTGCTGGTCGTAGGGCTCTGGCGGCGGGTGCGGCGCTGGTGGTTCCCGGCCTCGCTGTTCGCCGCGGCGCTCGTCGTCGCCGGGTCATTTCTCTACCCCCTGGTCGTCGAGCCGCTGTTCGCCCACTTCACGCCGATGCCTGACGGTGCGGTGCGATCCTCGCTGCTCGCCCTCGCGGATCGTGACGGGGTGGCGGTCGACGAGGTGCTCGTCGCCGATGCCTCGGCGCGCACGACTTCGCTCAACGCCTACGTCTCCGGTTTCGGTGCGACCAAGCGCATCGTCGTCTACGACACCCTGCTCACGCGGGCCACGCCAACGGAGATCCGACTCGTCGTCGCCCACGAGCTCGGGCACGCCGAGAACGGCGACGTCCTGAGCGGGACGCTGATGGGTGCGCTGGGAGCGGCGGCGGGCGTCACGCTGCTGGCGCTGATCGTGAAGTCACCCCGGACAAGAAGGACGGCCGGGTACGGCGGTCCCCGAGATGCCGCCGTCGTCCCGGCCGTCCTGGCTCTAGTCGCGCTAGGGTCGTTCTTCGCCCTGCCTGTGCACAATGTCGTCAGCCGCGCGGTCGAGGCGCGTGCCGACCTCCATGCCTTGGAGCTGACAGCCGACCCCGGCACGTTCGCGGCCGCGCAGCGGCGACTCGCCCTGGCGAACCTTTCGACGCCCGACCCGCCAGGGCTGCTGTACGTGTGGTACGCGAGCCATCCGACCGTGTCGCAGCGCCTGGCCCTCGCGGCAGCCTGGTCGGCTGCCCGCGAACCCGGCTGATCCCCTCACGGACAGCTCGTGTCGGAGGCCGGTGCCTTGCCGGAGTACTCGTCGCAGGCGTCGGAGAACAAACCGTTCGTCAGCCCGCCGAAGGCGACCACCGCGGTGACCATCAGCGCCGCGATCAGCATCACGATGAGGCCGTACTCGACCGACGACGCGCCGCGTTCGCGGTGAGCGGTCGAGTGGAAGAACATGATCTCTCCTGGCCGGAAGCAGAGGCGGTGGTGGTGTCACCGACACGAGGGCGAGACGGTGGCCGTGGTCACTGCGGGCGACCACGGCCACCGGCTCGGGCAGTCATCAGGACGTGCAGGTCGCGGCGACACCCGAGTTGCTCTTGATGTCGGTGCACGTCTCGCTGAAGGTGCTCTTGACGAGGCCACCCAGCGCGAAGACCGCGAGCACGATGACGGCGGCGATGAGGGCGACCAAGAGGCCGTACTCAACGGCCGACGCACCGGTCTCGGCGTCACGGCGGCGGCTGGCGATGGTGCGGAGGTACTCGAGCATGTGAGGTCCTTTGTCGTAAGCGCGCCGGCGGCGCAGGGCGGGTTAATTCGCTGACCCAATGCTGTCGGACGGTGACGCTTCGTGGTATCCGGCGTGCGTCCACTTCCGGCTGGCCGAATGGGTGAGCCGCCCTCCTCCTCGTGGTGTGAGCCGCCTGACGCGCTGATCCCGGCGCCTGGTCACAACGAACTAGGCGGTGATGCTCACTTCGCGGATGAGGCCGGCACGAATCGCGCTCATGATCGCCTGAGCCCGGTTGCCCGCACCGAGCTTGTCGTAGATCTTCGAGATGTGTGTCTTGGCGGTCGACTCGGAGATGAACAGCCGGCGGGCGATCGCGGAGACACCGAGGCCCTCGGCCAGCAGGTTCAGCACCTCCTTCTCACGCGGCGACAACTGCGGTCCGCTCGGCTGCATCCGACGGCGCATGGCGTCGGCGAGGTCGGCGGCGGTGAAGGAGCGTGGGGATACGGCCGCGTGGCGCGCCGCCGCGACGACGTCCTCGCTTGGTGCGTCCTTCGGGACAAAGGCCGACGCGCCCGCCTCGAGGGCCGCGAACAGCTGCTCGTCACCGGCGTACATCGTGAGTACGACGATGCCCATGTCCGCGTTGCGGTCCCTCAGTCGCCGGGTCGCGTCGAGCCCAGAGCCGTCGGGCAGCCGGACGTCGATCACGACGACCTCCGGTGCCATCCCGTGAACCATCCGCTCGCCCTCGGCAAGCGTGCCCGCCTGGCCGACGACGTTGAAGTCGGGTGAGCGCTCGAACGCTCGACTGAGCCCCTGACGGATCAGGTCGTGATCATCGATGAGCAAGACCGAGGTGGACATCCTCACGATCCTTTCGTAGTGCCGCGACGGCGCCGAGGTTGCGGGCCGGTGAGCGGGACGTTTCGGGTGCCAGAGTCAGCGACACCTGGGCGCCGCCCCCCTCGCGACTGCGGATCTCCAGCGACGCTCCGATGCGTTCGGCGCGTTCCCGCATGATCCGCAGGCCGTACGAGTCCGACCGCGGGGTTCCGAGCCCGTGCCCGTCGTCGGCGATGCTGAGCGTCGCGTGCGGTGGGTCCGCCGCGAACGTCACCCACAGATTGCTGGCTCCGCTGTGGCGGCGCGCGTTGGTGATCGCCTCCTGGGCGATACGCAGGATCTCTGTCTCCACCTCGACGCGCAGCCGCTGCGGCGTCTCGTTGAGGGACAGATGGACCGACATGCCGGAGCGGGTGCCGACCTGCCGGACGTAGTCGGTGAGGGCTGCGCCGAAGCCGGCGCTCTGGGACACCTCGCTGCGCAGGTCGAAGATCGACAGCCGCAGCTCACTGACGAGGCGGGTGAGCTCGTTTCGCAGCGCACGCAGGCTGTCCCGCTGCTCCCTACTGTCCGAGTCGGCAATCATCTCGTCGACGGCGTACCCGATGGAGGCCACCTCTTGGGCGATGCCGTCGTGGATCTCGCGGGCCAGGCGGCGACGTTCGTCGGCTGTCGCCAGTGTGCGGACCTCGTCGAAGACCAACGCCGTGTCCAGCCTCAAGGTGTGCTCGGAGAGGCTGCTGTGCAAGATCTGCAGCTGGGCGGCAGACACGCCACGGCCGCACTCGGCGACCACGATTCCGATCATCCGGACGCCGACCTGCAGCGGCAGTGCGACGCGTACCCGTCGCCCCAGGGGTCCGCCCACTATCTCCTGGGCGGGTGCCTCGGTGGTCCAGCACTCCATCACCACCGGGTCGTCGTTGCCGACCTCGCTCAGCCGGCCCCCCTCGTCCTGGCTGAGCGGGACGAGGATCCCGCCCTCGGTGCGCACCAGCACAACGGCGGCTTCGTCGCCGATCGCCTCGCGTGTCTCGACGAGGATCTGTTGGGCGATGCCGACCGGGTCGAGCCCGGCAGAGAGACTGCGCGCAACTGTACGCAGCTCGCCCAACAGCCGTCGCGCGGAGTGGTACGCGTCGCTGTCGCGCGGCGGCACATGGTCGAGCTGGCGCAGCCATGCCCCGAGCACTCCGCTGCCGACGCTGGTGAGCACCCAGGGGGCCGCCACCTCCAGCCGTTCGGAGAGGGCGTCCAGTGACAGGGCGGGTGCGGTCAGCAGATAGACGACGATGATCTCGAGCAGGCAGCTGATCGCTGTACCGACGACCCCGGCGTGCAGGCCCGCCACGAAGGGAGGCACGACCAGGTAGAGCATGACGAACGGCAGGTCGCCCAGGTGGCTGCCGACGATCACGGCGGCGAGTCCTGCCTCGGAGAGCGCGATGAGGGTGCCGCCCAGGAGCGCGCGGCGGGTCGCCAGTGTGGCGAGCACGGCCAGTCCGGCGAGCATGGCCACCGCCAGGACGCCCGGCAGGTCACGTTCGACGAGAGCCAGGACGGCCACCGCCGACACTCCGAAGACGCGCGCGCCCGTCGCCAGGCGCGCACAGTGCCGGGTCGACATGTGCAGCGGCACGGCGCTCACACCAGATCCTCCTCGACACAATTAGTAAACGAACGCATACACAACGTAGTCGAATTCGCGCCACCTGACCACTGGACCACTGCCGGGAGGGCGCAGATGGCTCTGGTCTGAGCTCAGTTCACGCTGCCCGCGAACGCATCCAGCATCGTGATCACGCCCGGTCCCATGACCGAGATGAACAGCACCGGCAGGATGCAGAAGATGAGTGGGAACAGGATCTTGACCGGCACCTTCTGTGCCTTCTCTTCGGCGCGTTGGCGTCGTTTCGTGCGCATCTCGACTGCCTGCACGCGCAGCACCCGGCCGACCGGGATGCCGAAGGCATCCGCTTGCACCATCGAGGTCACGAAGCCCCTCAGCTCCGGGAGCGTGCTGCGCTCCCCGAGGGCTCGCATCGCCTCGCTGCGCCCGGCGCCGAGCTGCATCTCCTGCAGCACCCGGGCGAACTCGTCGGCGAGCGGTCCCTGGGTGTTCTTGGCGACGTGCGCCAGGGCCGCGTCGAAACCTAGGCCGGCCTCGACCGAGATCGTCAGCAGGTCGAGAGCGTCGGGCAGGGCCACCTGGGTGATCTCCCTGCGCTCGTACGCCTTCTGGTACAGCCACAGGTTCGGGGCGAGATAACCGGCCAGCGAGAATGCGATGGAGATGGCAAGGGTCGGCATCAAGGAAAGCCCGATGACCAGGCACACCAGCAACGACAGCATCAGCCCGGTGGCGAAGCCCCCGGCCTTCAGGGCGGTGATGCGGTCGGTCGTCCACCCCGCAGGGTTGCCGGCGGCGTCCAGCTTGGCGCGCAGCCGCGACGTGTTGTCCGCCGGAGTGAGCCGGCGGCCGAGCCCGGTCAGGCGGCCCAGGAAAGGGTCGGCGACGCGCTGGCGGAAGCCGGGATCGAGCTCGTCCCGAATCTGCTTCGGCGCGTTCGTGAAGGCGTCCAGCATGGCGAGCGACCTGGCCGCGTTAGGGCGATCGCTGTTGGGCGCACCGACGGCCAGCAGCGCCATCAAGATGGCGACGAAGATGGCCGCCGTGCCGGCGACGAGCAGCAGCGTGGGTGACATCTCAGACCTCCACCTTGACGGACTTCTTCAGCCAGAAGATCCCGACCACCATCATCACCGCGGCGCTGCCGCTCATCAGCAAGCCCAGGCTCGTCGTGTACATGGGTGCGAGGTATGTCGGCCGGGCGAGCGCGAGGTAGGTGACGAACAGCGGTGGCAGGCCACCAAGGATGTACGCCGACAACCGGCCCTCCGCGGACAGCACCGAGACTTGGCGGCGTAGGTACTCCCGCTCCCGCAACGTTGCGGCCACGGTGTTGAGCAGCTCGGCGAGGTTGCCGCCGACCTGACGCTGGATCCGGATCGCCATCACAACCCAGGCGAAGTCGTCCGAGCCCATCCTCTCGGCGACCCCTTCGAGTGCGGTCTCGATCTCGACACCAAGCCGCTGCTCGACCAGCGCTCGACGGAAC
Source organism: Nocardioidaceae bacterium (assembly GCA_013696015.1). Taxonomy (GTDB): domain Bacteria; phylum Actinomycetota; class Actinomycetes; order Propionibacteriales; family Nocardioidaceae; genus JACCYJ01. Next base: position 3,943 of record JACCZI010000231.1, on the reverse strand, counting down.
TCTCCGGCGACCGGCTCGTTACCCTCTCGCACCACTGTGTCGAGCGACTGGGCAAGCGACAGGCCCGCCGACAGGCTGCCGGAGATCAGCTGCAAGGTGTCGGCGAGCTGGCTGTTGAACGCCTTGAGCCGACGCGAGCGCTTGAACGACAGGTAGACCCATGGTCCGGCCGCCCCGACCAGCAACAACACCAACGTCGGGAGCAGAGCTCCGCCGCTGACCAGGAATCCCGCTGCCGCAGCTGCAACCGCGATGCCGGCCTGCATCAGCAACCACTCGGCGCTGTTCAGCTTGAGACCGGCTGCGTCGAGGCGTCGCGCCAGCGACAGATCAACACCAGAACTGATGGCCTTCTCCGTGAGCTCGACCGCTTGCTGCTTCATGGAAGGGGAGTGCGTCGTCTCCGCTCGACGGCCCGTCGGCTTGCCCGCCTGGTCACCGGCGTACGGCGACAGTCGAGCCCGCAACGTCTGCTTCTCCCGACCCCCGACGCTGTTCGACGCGAGGAGAACGATGGTCACACCACCCAGGGCCAGCGCCACGATCCCGCCGATCATGACCGGACGAGAGACGGCAAGCCGAGGTCCGGGTGCGGCCTCCAGCTCTGTTGGTTGTGGCGCGCTCGGTTGCACCGATGCCGTGTCGGCAGCGATGTTGACCAGTGCTTCGTCCGAGTACGTCTGGTCGGCTGCCGTCAGGCTTGCTGTCAGCGTGGCGTCTCCGCCGTCCCAGCCGTCCGGGATGTCGAGGCTGATCAGCACCTGAGACTCCAACTGGGCGGCCTGCTGACTGAACACCTCGCCCAGGGACACGTCGTCGGCATTCACGACCTGGCCGGATCCGGCTGCTGCCAGGTCCCGCAGGATGGCGAGGTCCGCGCCGGTCTGCTCGAGGGCCACGACGTCGACGCGTATGTCCGATCCCTCGATCGCCGAGACCACCTCGGGAACCCTGGTACCGCTGGTATCACTGCCATCGGAGAGAACGAGCACGTTTCCCGCGTCGGAGCCGGCGAGTACGGCCAGGGACTTCTCGATGCCCTGGTACAACAATGTCCCGCGCTGCAGGTCGAGTTGCTTGACGGCGGAGCGGACGGCGGCGCGGTCTTGGGTCGGCGCCTGGACGGTCGTCACCTCGCCCGCGAAGCTGACGACGCCGATGGACACGTCTGCTGGTGCCTGGTCGATGAAGGCCAGCGCTGCCTGGCGGGCGGCCCGGAAGCGGGCACCGGCCATCGAGTCGCTGACGTCGATCGCCAACACGGTCGAGCGCCGGACCGAGTCACCGGCGTCCGTGGCGAGCTCGGCGGTCACCGGCTGTGCTGCACCGTCGATGTCCACCTCGACACTCGACAGATCCGGAGCGACACCGTCCGGCAACCCGGGCAGCGAAAAGAGCACCCGCACGATGCCGTCACGGGTCTCCACAGAGTCCAGTCGACCGGACGGCTCAGCGGCGGCCGTCACGGCCATGCCGAGCACAGATGAGGCGGCCATCGACGCAGCAGACAGCAGGCGGACCCAGGTCGTTCGGGTGTTGCGTCGTGGTGCTGAGTCAGGCATCACAACCCACCGTCCATCGCGAAGATCATCGGATCTACGGCGACACCGTTCCGGCTCAGCTGGTCCATGAACTTGGGGCGCAGCCCGGTCGCACGCAGCCGCCCTCGTGACTTGCCGTTCTCGTCGTGGCCCATCGAGTGGTCGAAGACGAAGACGTCCTGAAGAGTGATGACCTCGCCCTCCATGCGCTCCACCTCGGTGACGTGAGTGATGCGCCGGCTGCCGTCCGACAGTCGGGTCTGGTGCACGACGAGGTCGACCGCACTCGCGATCTGCTCACGAATCGCCCGCATCGGCAGGTCCATTCCCGCCATCAACACCATCGTCTCGATGCGGGACAGGGTGTCGCGCGGAGAGTTGGAGTGGACGGTGCAGATGGAGCCGTCGTGGCCGGTGTTCATGGCCTGCAGCATGTCGAGCGCGGAAGCGTCCCGGACCTCGCCGACCACGATGCGGTCCGGGCGCATCCGCAGCGCGTTGCGGACCAGGTCACGGATGCTCACGGATCCCTTGCCCTCGATGTTGGACGGGCGCGACTCCAGCCGCAGCACGTGCTCCTGGTGCAGCTGCAGCTCGGCCGCATCCTCGATCGTGACAATGCGCTCGTCGGAGGGGATGAACGACGACAGGACGTTCAGAGTCGTCGTCTTGCCCGCGCCCGTACCTCCGGACACCACGATGTTGAGCGCGCCCTTCACGCATGCCTCCAGGAACTCCGCCGATCGGGGGGTCAGAGATCCGAAGGTGATCAAGTCGTTGACCTGGTACGGGTCGGCGGAGAACTTGCGGATCGTGAGCAACGAGCCATCCAGTGCCAGCGGCGGGATCACCGCGTTGACCCGGCTCCCGTCGGGCAGCCGGGCGTCGACCATCGGGCTCGACTCGTCGACCCGACGACCAACCCGGGCGACGATCTTGTCGATGGTCCGGCGGAGGTGGGCTTCGTTGGCGAAGCGGGCGTTGACGCGTTCCAGCAGGCCGTTTCGCTCGATCCAGATGTCGTACGGACCGTTGACCATGACCTCGGAGAGGTTGGGGTCGCGCAGGTACGGCTCGATGGGCCCGTACCCCAAGATGTCGTCAGCGATCTCCTGGGTGAGGCGGCTGCGGTCTGCCGACGTCATCGGGACTCCGTCGAAGGACGCCGCGTCGCCGAGCGCCTCGCGGACCATCGTCTCGAGGTCCGACGATGACAGGTTGGCGTCGTACAGGCGGGGGCCGAGAGACACCACCAGGCTGTGGTGGACGCTCGACTTCAAGTCAGCGAACGGATCGTCAGCGGGCTCACCGCGGACGATGGGCGTGACCTTCGCCGTCGAGCTCTTGACGTGCGACTGCGACTGCTCGACGCGGGTACGCTGCGCCGTGGCCAGGCGTTCCGACAGGCTCATCAGCTGCGTCCTTTCCGAGCGAAGAGACCACGTCGCCGGGCCGGGTCCGTTCTGGTTGCATCATCGGTTTCGACAACCGGTTCGTGCGCCGCGGCGCAAAAATCGGCAAGCGACTGGATGGCGGCGCTCACCGAGTGTCGTGGCTCCGACCGCACCATGGTCTCGCCGCGGTTGATCGACGCCGGGACGTCTCGGGAGGACGGAATCGAGGACGTGATCGTCATGGCCAGCGTTGTGCTGGCCTCCTCCGCGGTAATCCCCACCTTGGCGTCAGCCCTGTTGAGGACCAGCGAGCAACGTTCGCGCGGGTAGTTGAGAAGGCTCATGGTCTCGAGCGCGATCTTGAGGTTCTTCAGCGCCGGGACGTCGGGGGTGGCCACCAGCAGGATCTGGTCGCTGACGTCGAAGGCTTGGAGCACCTGGTCGTCGAAGGCGGGCGGCGTGTCGACGACGACAAAGGCGAAGCGTTGCCGCAGCAGCTCGAGGACTCGGGCGACGAGCTGCGACGAGATGGTGTCCTTGGCGTCTGGCTGGACCGGCGCGACCAACGCGCTCACCCCGTCGTGATAGGGCGTGAGGAGCGACTCGAGCCCGGCCAGGTCGAGCGAGTGCTGCATGGCAACCGCGTCCGCAATGGTCCGGGTCGGGAAGACCTGCAAGGTGATCGCGACGTCACCGAACGCGAGGTCGAGGTCCACGAGGCACACCTCACGGTTGCCCGAGTCAGCCAGTGCCATCGCGAGGTTGGTGGCAATCGTTGTCTTTCCGACGCCACCTTTCGCAGAGAAGACCGTGATGACCCGACCCCGCTCCTGGCTGGACGTGACCTGCTGCTGTGTCAGCGCTTCGTGGAGAGTGCGCGCGCGGCGGACTGCCGAGCTGATGGTGGCGTCGTCGGAGGTCGCCGCAACCTCACGCATGCCGGAGCGCAGGGCCTCGGCGAGCACGGAGGTGTCGACGGAGTGGCGCACCAGGATCACACTCAACGCC
>JACCZI010000222.1 GCA_013696015.1 Nocardioidaceae bacterium | reverse complement strand
GCCGCTGCTGCCGCACGGCCGGGATGGCCGGCTGCCAGGAAAAGCTCCCGAGCACGACCCCAGGCGGCGTGCGCGGCGCTCAGCCGGCCGGCCTCGGAGAGCACCAGGCCCAGGTTGTAGGAGGCGGCCGCCTGCTCGGCTGGCTGGTCGAGTGCGGCAAGCTCGGCGCAGGCAGCGGAGAAGGCGTCGGCCGCCTCCGGCAGGCGACCCGCCGCACGGAGGGCAACGCCCAGCATGACGGTCGCCTTCGCCCGCTCCAGAGTCATGGCGGAACGTGCAAACGCCTCGCACGCGGTGGTGAGCGCCGCTATCGAGGGCCCCGTCTCCCCCGACTGCAGCAGCATCGACCCGAGATGGAACTGCGTCGTCGCGTACTGCACCGGATAGCGGTCGACCGGATACCTGTCGAGCCGTGCGAGCAGCACGTCCCGCTCGGACTCCGCCACGCCGCCTATCCTTCCACCGTGAAAGCGGTCGTCGCGTGCTTTGGCAACGTGCTGCGAGCAGACGACGGGGTCGGTCCGGCGGTGGCCAAGGCCCTGCTCGCCGAGCCGCTGCCCGACGGTGTCCGGCTGCTCGAGATAGGAATCGGCGGCATCCATCTGGTGCAGGAGCTGATGACCGGTGCTGATCTCCTGCTGGTTGTCGACGCCGTCGACCTCGGGCGTCCGGCGGGGAGCGTGGTAGTGCAGCGCCCGGACGTCCTCGACGTCAACGAGCTGACCGTCAACCAGCGACGCGACGAGCTCGCCGACATGCACCTGGCGACGCCGGCGCGAGCCCTCATGGTCGCGCGCGGGCTGGGCGTGCTCCCGACGACCACGCTGGTCATCGGGGTGCAGACGACGGACACGCAGGAGCCGAGACATGGGTTGTCAGAAGTCACGACGCGGGCTATCCCCGTCGTGGTCGAGGAAGTACGGCGACAGCTGGCCCGGCACGAGACATCGAAGACTTGAACGCCGGAACCGATCAGTTCGGCGGCCGGGGTGTGATCTGCAGCAGCACCTGGGCGGGGGGCGGGTTCGGCGCCGCACCGTCATAGGGGGCGAAGTCCATGGCGACGAATCCGGGCAGGTTCTCCCGCAACGCCTCCTCTACCCCGTGGCGCAGAGTCTCGGCGGCCGAGGTGCAGCCTGAGCAGGCACCGATGAGCCGCACCCGGACGACACCGTGCTGCACGGTGAGCACCTCGACCTCCCCGCCGTGCTCGTGCAGGTACGGCCGGATCTGCTCCAGGGCAGCCGACGCGGCGTCAACATCCTCGACACCCACGCCGTACGCCTCGAACAGCCAGTCGACCGCGGGGTCGCTGCGGCGCAGCCCCAGCAAACCATCGCTCAGGGCATCCGCAAGCCTGGTGACGGCCAGTCGGTGAACAGCGTCCACGCCGTCGAGCAGCTCGAAGACTCGGTCACGTACCTCTTCGTCTCGTTCGACGTCCGCGAGCAGCTCCTCCAGCCGGTCCAGGAGAGGGCCGAGCGCGGCGAGGGCCGCGTCCGGAGGCGCAGGACTCGACCGCTCAGCGACCGGCTCAGCCACCAGCCGGCCGGACCTTGGTGAGGGCATAGGCCACGAGTGTCTGGTTCAGCTCGACACCATGTTTGTCCTTGGCGTGCTCGGCGACCGCGGCGACGAGCTCCTCCGCGGTCTCGGCCTTGGCTATGTTCTTGCAGGCGACGCCGACGTCCCGGCAGCGGAACTCAAGGGTCATCGGGTGCTCCCCAGCATCGCTGTGCTCATGAAACCCGCGTCTCGCGCTGGGGGTCGAGATCGGCTGCCAGCGCCTCGAGAGCATCAGCGACGCCGATGAGGTCGCCGTTCATCTCGCCGACGAGACCTTCGACCGGCTGTACGCGATGGGCGATTGCGGCGACCCCGAAGACGACCTTGCCAAGCGTGTCGGTCAGGCGCCGCAGTATCAGCACGACCCAGAGCAGGTAGAACGCGAGGGCCGCGATGAGCACTCCAGTCACGACTAGCGCCGCGATGGCAGCTACTGACACTGGGGGCTCCTCAAGACTTGGCGACGAGGCGACGAAGAGCGCCTACGTAGGCGACGGCGTTGGTTGTGACCTCAGCAACCAGCTCGCGGGTGTTGACCAGTACGGGTACGGGCTCGACCGCGGCGGCGATACCGAGCCCGTGCTCCAGGATATCGTCGGCGTAGCGCGCACATTCCAAGGCCGGGCGGATGACATAGGTGGCGAGGCCCACCACGAGTGGTGCCACGACCAGCAGTCCGACCGCGGACATGACCCAGAGGACGACCATCCGCAACTCCTGCCAGTCGACGATGCGGCGTGCTGTCTGCAGTGTGCACGTCGGTAGTTGTCCTGCGCTAGTACCGTTCGGGGGACACCGACACCGGAAGGAGCAGGCATGACAGCCGTCGCAGGACAGATAAGGCTCAAGCTCGGTGTCGTCGGCAAGGGCGGCGTCGGCAAGACGACGGTCTCGGGGCTCCTGGCGCGGGCCTACGCCCAGAGAGGGCGACACGTGGTCGCCATCGACACCGACTCCAACCCGAACCTTGGGCTGTCGCTCGGTCTCTCCCTGGCTGAGACGGAGGCAGTTCCCGTGCTGCCCCGGTCTGCGGTCGTCGGGTCGGGAGGCTCGGCGCGGGCGACGGACCTCATCGCCGAGTACGGCCGGCAGACGCCCGCTGGTCCGACGTTGCTCTCGGCCATCAAAGTCGCCGTGGCCGGCGCCGGTTGCACCTGCAGCGGGCACGCGACCGTTCGCAGCTTGCTTGCTGACGCGCTCGAGGAGGTCGACCTCACGTTGGTGGACATGGAGGCAGGCCTTGAACATCTCAGCCGGTCGGGGGGCACACTCGCCTACGCTGACCTCTTGCTCGTGGTGTGTGAACCGACGCGCAAGTCAGTGCTGACCGCGGCCCGCACCGCCGCTCTCGCGGCCGAGCTCGGCATCCCGGAGGTCCTCGCGGTCGGGAACAAGGCGCGCACCGGTGAAGACGTCGCCTTCTTCGCCGAGGCGCTGTCGGCTGAGCGGGTCGACCTGGCCGGCGTCCTGCCGTACGACGCAGCCGTCGCGGCCGCGGACCGTGGCACCGCCGTTGGCCTCACCCCCGTCGCACCCGAGGTCCAGCGCGCCCTCGACGAGGTGATGGACGCACTGGACGCAGCGCATGCGCGCGCCGGAGCCCTCAGCCGCTGACCCCGCCGGCGTCCAACAGGAGTTCCGCAAGGCCGATGAGAGCCCGGACGCCGGGGGCATCCGGAGCTGCGTCGAGGGGAGCGACACCCCGTCGCTCAGCATTCATGATCGCTGGGTCGTCGGGGATCATCACAGGGTCAACGCCAGCGAAGGCGGCACGCACCCGGGCCATGTCCTCGTCGCCGCGTACGCGGTTGGCCGTCACCACGATCCGCCCGAGGGTTGCTTCCTGCACGGCTGCCGCGGCACGGCGGCCGACCTCGAGCGACTTCGCGGTGGGCTCGACGGCTACAACGACGACGTCGACGGGGTTGCCGTGAAGGCGCATGATGGTGCCGAGGCCCGCCTCGAAGTCGGCGACGACCACGCGGCCGGGACGCGCGAGCTGCCCAAGCATCTGTTCAGGTGAGATCCCGCAACATGGACAGCCGGGTTCTGGGTTCTGGATAGCGGATACCACGGCCAAGCGGACACCATCAGGCCCGTCGACACCGAACCGCTCTACTAGGTCGTCAGCGCTGGAGGCGTGCTCCTCGCCGGCGCCGACTGCGTCGCGCACGGAGATAAGCTGCTCGGTGGCCTCCTCGCCGATGCCCAGCGAGATCCCGAGGTTGGGATTGGTGTCGCAGTCCAACGCCAGGGTTGATCGACCGGCGTGGGCGAAAGTCCGGGCGATGACCGCCGAGGTCGTGGTCTTGCC
>JACCZI010000187.1 GCA_013696015.1 Nocardioidaceae bacterium | reverse complement strand
AGCTCAGACTGCGGCGGATATCTGGGATCGGTCGACGCCGTGAGGGTGCCCTCGTCGCAGATCTGGGCGAGCAGGTCATCCGTGGCGTCGGTGGTAGTGCACACGCCGTCGCCTGCCGCGGTCGGGGCCGTAGCGGTCGAGCCCTCGTCGCTGCCGCAGGCCGCGAGCGGAAGTGCCAGCAGCGGTGCCAGTGACAAGACGATGCGTCGAACCCGCATGGTGCCTCCTCGTTTGCCGGAGAGTATCGGACGAAAGACGGTACGTGCCTACGACACGAAAGAGCTAGCGTCGAGGCAGGCAACCAAGAGATCCGGGTGACAACCCGAGCTCTGCTTCGGCATACGACACCGACCAGGAGATGACCGCCTGACGGTTGATGAGCAGCCGGTGCGCCACAGCCTGCAGGGCGAGCCCGTCGAGCAGGGACAAGATGCGCCAGGCGGCAGCCTCCGGATCGCCGCACACCATGACGTCCGCATTCACTCCAGCACGGATCGTCTCGGACAGCAGCTGCTGCCATGCCACGTTGTGGCGCTGAGACGTCTCCCGTACCGCCGGACGACGCGCCGCCTCGGCCCAGGCGTCGAGCCAGAGTTGGAACGCCCAGTCCTGCTCGGCCCGGACGTAGGTAGCAAAGAAGACGGCGAGACGCTCCACCGGACCACCGCCGCGAGCCACGGCCGCCCGAGTGGCATCGAGGTCGCGCCCGGCTGCTCGGTCGAAGGCGGCTGCGAGCAGGTCATCCATCGACTCGAAGTAATGATGGATCAACCCGCTGGACGTACCCATCTGTTCGGCCACATCCCGGACCGTCGTCGCTGCCATCCCCTTGCCGACCATCACATTCAGCGCGGCCTCGACAATTGCATCGCGGCGTTCAGAGGATGTCATTCGGGGCATGGCAGGCAGGGTAGGAGGCTATTGTGCGCCTGTCCAACAACGCCTAGAGTCGGGCCACCCGGGTTGGACTCGACGAACGGAGCGCGCCCCCGATGATCAGGACGACACCGTTCTACGATCGGCTCTCCCCGATGAACCGCAGCGGCCTCTACGGTCACTGGTCGGGCTACCTCTCGGCATTGAAGTACGACATGTCCGCCAAGGACGAGTACTTCGCGATCCGCAACAGTGCCGGCTTGTTCGACACGTCACCGCTGTTCAAGTACTGGATCCGAGGCAAGGATGCCGAGCGGTTCCTCGCCGGCGTACTGACCCGCGACATCCGGCTCTGCCGACCTGGCCGGGCGCAGTACACCGTGTGGTGCGACGACGGTGGCTACGTGCTCGAGGACGGGGTGTTCTTCCGGCACTCCGAGACGGAGTTCTTCCTCACAGCGGCCCGGCCCAACCTCGGCTACCTCACCGACCTGGTCGGCCGCCTCGACGTCCAGATCGAGGACGTGTCTGAGGACTTCGGTGTCCTGGCCGTCCAGGGACCGCGGTCGCGCGACATCGTGGCCACGCTGACGCCCGACGTGACTGAGCTGCCGTTCTTCGGTCTCTGCCAGACCAAGATCGGATCGGCCCCGGTGACGATCTCCCGGACCGGCTACACCGGCGACCTCGGGTTCGAGATCTACGTCAGCACTGACGACGCGCTTCCTGTCCTGGACGCCGTCCTCGAGACAGGTGCCGGGCGCGGGCTCCGCCCCTTCGGCGAGGAGGCGCTGCTGATGGCCCGGATCGAAGCCGGGCTGGTGCTCATCGACGTCGAGTTCTCTTCCAGCCGACTGGCCTTCAACGACCACGAACGCATCACGCCCAAGGAGCTGGGGTTCGGCTGGATGCTTCGGGGCATCGACGCTGACGACCGGCCGTTCATCGGGCGCAACGCGATCCGTCGGGAGCTGGCCGAGAAGACGTCGCGATGGGCGATGGTCGGCCTCCTCGTCGACTGGCAGCACTACGCCCGGCTCTACCATGACGCCGGTCTCATCCCGCCCAAGGATGAGACACCCCTGTCGTACGAGTCGATGCTGTACGACGACAACGGCGAACGCATCGGCTATGCCACCAGCTTGATGTACTCCCCCATGCTGCAGCGACACATCGCGATGGCCCGGGTCCGGCCCGACTGCGCAGCGCTCGGAGCACGCGTCAACCTCGAGATCACGATCAACCACGAGTACCAGACGGTCGGCGCCGAGGTCGCCCGACTCCCCTTGTTCAACCCTTCCCGAAAGACGGCCTGATCATGACGAAGAGCAGAGAGTACGACGCGATCGTCGTCGGTGGCGGACACAACGGACTGGTCAACGGTGCGTACCTGGCCAAGGCAGGGCTCAAGACACTCATCCTCGAGCGCCGCCACCTCGTGGGTGGAGCGGCGATCACCGAGGAGCTCGTACCCGGCTTCCACTTCAC
>JACCZI010000175.1 GCA_013696015.1 Nocardioidaceae bacterium | reverse complement strand
CCAGCATGGCGTCGCGGGCGATGATCGCCTCCTCGGCGACCGCGGGCCAGCCCTGCATGCCGAGCACGCCGGACAGCTCGCCCTCGTTCATCTGGGCGCCCTCGGTGAGTCGTGGCTCCTGCGCGTGCTGGGCCACCACACCGTCGAACGCCTTGACGTACTCCAGCGCTCGCCGCATAAGAACGGCGTCGGACACGCACACGCCGTCGTCGGAGAACACCCGGACGCGCGCGGCCGAGTCGGCCATCGCACCGAGCTCGGCCAACCGTTCGCCGCCCAGGCCGACGGTGACGGCCCCCACCGGTGCCACGTCGCAGTAGCCGGCTTCCCGGCCCAGCCGCCACACCTGCTCGACGACGCCGGCGGTGTCGGCGACCGGGTCGGTGTTGGCCATCGCGTGGACGGCGGTGAACCCGCCACGTGCCGCTGCCCAGGTGCCTGTCTCCACCGTCTCGGCGTCCTCGCGGCCGGGCTCGCGCAGGTGGGTGTGGAGGTCGACGAGCCCGGGCAGCACGATCAGTCCGCGGGCGTCGACGACCTCGACCCCCTCGCCGGCGACGTCGGCTCCGACGGCGGCGATCACGCCGTTCTCAATCGAGATGTCGGTGACCAGTCCCCCCAGCGGGCGGCCACCGCGGATCACCAGCGTCGGCCGTGGCTGGCTCATGCGGCGCCTCCGGCTTCGCTGGAGGCATCGATGGAGATGCCGGCCGGGACGGTCACCCCGCTCAGCAGCAGGTAGAGGACCGCCATCCGGACGGCGACCCCGTTGCTCACCTGCTCGACGATCACCGAGCGGGCCGAGTCCGCGACGTCGGCGGAGATCTCCATGCCCCGGTTCATCGGCCCCGGGTGCAACACGAGGGTGTGCTCGGGCAGCAGGCCCATGCGTCGGGCGTCGAGCCCGTACCGCCTGCTGTACTCCCGGGCGCTGGGGAAGAACGCGGCGTTCATGCGTTCGCGTTGCACCCGCAGCATCATCACCGCGTCGCTCTTGACGATGGCGGCGTCGAGGTCGTACGACGTCTCGACCGGCCAGCCCGCGACACCGAACGGCAGCAGGGTCGGCGGACCCACCAGCGTGACCTCGGCGCCGAGCGTGGTGAGCAGCAGCGCGTTGGAGCGGGCCACCCGGCTGTGCAGCACGTCGCCGACGATCGTGACCCGCCGCCCGGCCAGGTCGCCGAGGTGGCGACGCATCGTGAACGCGTCGAGCAGCGCCTGCGTCGGGTGTTCGTGGGTCCCGTCACCGGCGTTGACAATGCTGCCGCGCGTCCACTCCGCCGCCGCCAGCCGGTGTGCGGCACCGGAGGAGTGGTGCCGCACGACGATCGCATCCGCTCCCATCGCCTGCAGGGTCAGGGCGGTGTCCTTGAGGCTCTCGCCCTTCGACACGCTGGACCCCCCGGCGGCGAAGTTGATGACATCCGCGGACAACCGCTTCGCAGCCGCCTCGAACGAGATGCGGGTCCGCGTGGAGTCTTCGAAGAACAGGTTGACCACGGTGCGGCCGCGCAGCGCCGGCAGCTTCTTGATGGGGCGGTCGGCCAGCGTGCGCATCTCTTCGGCCGTGTCGAGCACCAGCGTGGCGTCGTCGCGGCTCAGGTCGGCGGCACTGAGCAGGTGGCGTCTCATAGCGCGCTCCTGACGGCGCTGCTGTCGCTGGAGCCGGGGGTGATCAGCACCTCGTCGCAGCCGTCGATCTCGGCGACGCTGACCCGGACCTCCTCGCTGAGCGAGGTCGGCAGGTTTTTGCCGACGAAGTCCGCACGGATCGGCAGCTCGCGGTGCCCCCGGTCCACCAGCACAGCGAGCCGGACAGCCCTCGGCCGGCCGAGATCACTGAGCGCGTCGAGAGCCGCGCGAATCGTACGCCCGGAGAACAGCACGTCGTCGACCAGCACAACGGTGCGCCCGTCGACGCCCGCGTGCGGGATGTCTGTGTGTTCCAGCGCGCGGGCGGGTCGGAGCCGCAGGTCGTCGCGGTACATGGTGGCGTCCAGGGAGCCGTACGGCACCGCAGTGCCCTCGACCTGCACGATGCGGGCGGCCAACCGGGCGGCCAGGGGCACCCCGCGGGTGGGGATCCCGAGCAGCACCAGGTCGGCGGCGCCACGGTTGCGTTCCAGGATCTCGTGTGAGATGCGGGTCAGTGCCCGCGCCACGTCGCGCTCGTCGAGCACGACCCGGGCGCTGGGATACGCAGCAGCCACCGGCTGACCTCCTTGCCCGCCTCACGGGACGGCGCCTTAAAGGATGTCGACGGCTGTCGTCGGCCTGTCTCCCGAGCTGGCTCTCGGACAGCGTCGGCGTGAGGTTACCAGCCTCTCGCAGCTGTCCCGGGTATCGATGTGACCGTTTCGCTTGACCGGGTGCCATCGTCGGTCTATCGTCACTCTGAGTAGCCGTCACTGCCGGTGACGGCCACACCTATCCGTGGGGGTTCACCGTGGCCAAGGAATACGCTCGAGCCCTCGGTGGCCGCTTGCGTTCGATCCGCCAGCAGCAGGGACTCTCGCTGCACGGCGTCGAGGAGAAGTCCGACGGTCGCTGGAAGGCCGTCGTTGTCGGCTCGTACGAGCGAGGCGACCGCGCCGTCACGGTGCAGAAGCTGTCGGAGCTGGCATCGTTCTATGGAGTGCCGGTCGAGGAACTGTTGCCCGGTGGCGGCGCGAACGCGGCGGCCATGGAGCCACCGCCCAAGCTGATCCTCGATCTGGGCAAGCTGCAGGACATCAACGCCGACGACTCTGCCCCGCTGAGCCGCTACGCGTCGACGATCCAGTCCCAGCGCGGCGACTACAACGGCCGGGTGCTTTCGATCCGCCAGGAAGACCTGCGCACGCTGTCGGTGATCTACCAGGAGCAGCCCAGCGTGCTCGCCGCCCGCTTCATTGGCTGGGGAGTGCTGCGTCCCGCCGAGGCTGGCGACCCGGAATAGCCCGGGCCGGACCCTCAGTCGCCCCCAGATGTAGGTGGCGCGTCAGCTCAGCAGGGTCGGCTTGAGCTCGATCAGCCGCCCGAGCAGCCCGTTGATGAACGCGGGTGACTGCTCGGTCGACAGCTGCGATGCCAGCTGGACGGCCTCGCTGACAGCGACCGAGTCAGGCACGTCGGGCACGTACCAGATCTCGTAGACCGCCAGCCGCAGCAGGTTGCGGTCGACGGCCGGCATCCGGTCCAGCGTCCAGCCGACCGCGTGGGCCGCGAGCAGGTCGTCGATGTGCTCGCGGTGCGCGGCGACGCCTTCGACCAGACTGACCGTGTACGGGTTGACCGGCCCGGAGCCGGCGTCGAGCCGTTCGACCAGCGTGCTGCCCAACGCGACCCCCCGCAGCTCGGACTCGAACAACACGTCGAGCGCCCGCTTGCGGGCCCTGGTGCGTGCCGACATCACCCGCCCGCTCGGCTCAGGTAGCTGCCGTCGCGGGTGTCGACCTTGACCTTCTCGCCGCTGGTGATGAACAGCGGCACCTGGATCTGGTACCCGGTTTCCAGCCGGGCCGGCTTGGTGCCGCCCGTTGACCGGTCGCCTTGCAGTCCCGGCTCGGTGTACTCGACGGTCAGCTCCACCGACGCCGGCAGCTCGAGGTAGAGGGGGGTTCCCTCGTGCATCGCGACGATGGCCTCCTGGTTGTCGAGCAGGAAGTGCGCCGCGCCGCCCACCGTGGCCGGCGGGAGGTGCGTCTGGTCGTACGTCTGCGTGTCCATGAACACGAACGACTCGCCGTCGTTGTAGAGGTAGGACATCGTGCGCTTGTCGACGTTGGCGGTCTCCACCTTGACGTCGGCGTTGAAGGTCTTGTCCACGATCTTGCCGGACAGCACGTTCTTCAGCTTGGTGCGTACCACCGCACCGCCCTTGCCGGGCTTGTGGTGCTGGAACCACACCACCGACCACAGCTGACCGTCGAGGTTGAGCACGGTGCCGTTCTTCAGATCGTTGGTCGTGGCCATCGTCGGTCGCCCTTCGTGTCGTCGCGCCGCGAACGGCTGCGCTGCGTCAGTCGAGGACCAGCAGGTCCTTGGTGGTGGTGGTGAGGACGGCGGCTCCCTCGTCGGTGACGAGCAGCGTGTCCTCGATGCGTACTCCGCCCCGGCCGGGCAGGTAGACGCCGGGCTCGATGGTGAGCGCGGTGTGCGAACGGATCCTACCGGGGTGCCGCTTGGCGACGAAGGGAGCCTCATGGATCTGCAGGCCGACCCCGTGTCCGAGACCGGTCGTGAAGTGCTCAAGGTAGCCGGACCGGTCGAGCGCGTCGCGGGCCGCGGCGTCGACATCGGCCACCGGCACGTCCACGCCGAGGGCGTCGACCCCAGCCTGCTGCGCCTGCGCCACCGCGGCGTAGATCTCCCGCTGCCAGTCCGCGGCCGAGCCGATGACGACGGTACGGGTGCAGTCCGCGTGATACCCCTCGTAGCGGGCCCCGAAGTCGATCTTGAGCAGGTCGCCCGCGACCACCGCGCGCTGCGTCGGGTCGTGGTGCGGGATCGCGCTGTGCGGCCCGGACGCGACGATCGAGTCGAAGGCGATCGCTTCGGCGTCCAGCTCGTACATGCGCCGCTCGAGGTCGCGCGCGATCGCTCGCTCGGTCCTGCCAGCCAGCGGGGCAGCGAGGAGCCCGGCGAGGGCCGACGTGGAGATCGCGCACGCCTGCCGCAGAGCTGCGACCTCGGCAGCGTCCTTGACCTCGCGCAACCCCTCGACCGCCCGGTCCAGCGACGACAGCACCCACCCGGGGTGCTCGCGCGCCTGCTCGGCGATCGCAGCGTGTTCGTCAACGGTCAGCACGTGCGTCTCGACCCCGCAGCGCAGCGTGGCGCGGGACGTCAACGTGTCGAGCAGCACCGAGGGCAGCGTGCGGGAGATGAGCCGCTCGAGGTCGCCGCACTGCTGCGCGGCCTGGTCGCCGTAGCGACCGTCGGTGGCAAGCGTGGCGCCGCCCTCGACCGTGACGAGCAGCGCCGCGTTCGACCCGGTGAAACCGGTCAGGTAGCGCACGTTGACCAGGTCGGTCACCAGGGCGGCATCGAGCTCCCGGCCGACGAGCTCATGGCCGAGCTGGGCACGACGACGCTCGTGTGGTGCAGGCATGGCCCCACCCTGGCGCTCGGCCGCCTGCGGCGCCAGTCCTCGCCGAGCCGACTGGGCCGGTCTCAGCCGAGGATCTCGGCGTACGCGGCGGTGAGCAGCGCCGGTTCGGGTGACGTGAGGATCATGGGTCGGGCCAGGGACTCCAGCACGACGAAGCGCAGCGCGTCACCGCGGGTCTTCTTGTCCACGCGCATAGCGTCGTGGAGCGGCTCCCACAGCCCGGCTCGGTACGTCGTCGGCAGTCCGACGAGCTGGAGCACCTCTCGGTGGCGGTCGGCTGTGGCTCGGTCCAGCTGCCCGGCCAGGCGCGCCAGCTCGGCGACGTAGCGCATGCCGATCGCGACGGCCGCGCCATGGCGGAACTCGTAGCGCTCCACCCGCTCGACTGCGTGGCCGAAGGTATGTCCGTAGTTGAGCGCCTGCCGTCCCACACCGCCACCCGCCGCGTCGGAGCGGTTCTCGCGCAGGTCGACCGCGACCACGGCGGCCTTGACGCGCACCGCGCGGACGACCAGCTCACGCAGCACGTCGCTGCCCGGGTCGGTGGCACCCGTCGGGTCGGACTCGACCAGATCCAGGATGCCGGGGTCGGCGACGAAGCCGCACTTGACGACCTCCGCCAGGCCGCTCACCACCTCGCCGCGCGGCAGCGTCTGCAGCGCCCCCAGGTCGCACAGGACACCGGCCGGCTCATGGAAGGCGCCGACCAGGTTCTTCCCCTGCGCGGTGTTGATGCCGGTCTTTCCCCCCACCGCGGCGTCGACCATCCCGAGCAGCGTCGTCGGGACCTGCACGAGCCGGACGCCGCGCAACCAGGTGGCCGCGACGAACCCGGCCAGGTCGGTCGTCGACCCACCGCCGAGCCCGACGACGACGTCGGATCGGGTGAAACCGCTGGCGCCCAGCACCGACCAGCAGAACGCCGCGACGTCGGCGGCCTTGGCCTTCTCCGCATCGGGGACCTGGATCGTATGCGGCTCGTACCCGTGCGCCACCAGGGTCTTCCGGCAGGCTTCGGCCGTCTCTGCCAGCGTCTCGGGGTGGATCACCGCGACACGACGGGCGTCGCCGACCAGCGCCGGAAGTCGATCGGCCAGACCATGTCCGATGACGACCTCGTACGCCGCGGCGGTGCGCACCTCGACCCGCGTCTCGTCACTGGTCATCCCGGAGGCACCAGCCCGGTTACGTCGTCGGCAACGTCCTCGACGCCGCGCCGGTCGGTGGCGACCAGATGCGCGGCGACTTCCTCGTAGAGCGGGCGGCGGGCATCCATCAGCGCCTTGAGCTGGCCGCGGACGTTGCCCAGCAGCAGCGGCCGGACACCTCCGAGACCGACGCGGCGGACCGCCTCGGCGAGACCGACGTCGAGGAACACGGTGCGATGTCCGGCCAGCGCGGCGCGCACCTCCGCATCGGTGACGGCGCCGCCGCCGAGCGCCAGCACGCCCCCGTGCTCTGCCAGGCAGCTCAAGACGACCTGGCGCTCCAGCCGACGAAAGTGCGCCTCCCCGAAGTCGACGAAGATGTCGGCGACCCTGGTGCCCGCTGCGGCCTCGATCATCGCGTCGGTGTCGCGCAGGCTGGTCCCGAGTCGCGCTGCGACCAAGGAGCCCACCGTGGTCTTCCCGGCGCCGGGCGGCCCGACCAGCACCACGCGTGGCGGTCCCGACCCTGTCACCGGATGCTCAGCTGAGCCAGGTAGGCGTCCGAGTTGCGCCGGGTCTCGGCCACCGAGTCGCCACCGAACTTCTCCAGGACCGCGTCGGCGAGCACCAGGGCCACCATCGCCTCCGCGACGATCCCGGCAGCGGGTACTGCACACACGTCGGAACGCTGGTGATGAGCGATCGCCGCCTCCCCCGTGGCCACGTCGATCGTGCGCAGCGCGCGGGGCACCGTCGAGATCGGCTTCATCGCGGCCCGGACACGCAGCAGCTCGCCGGTGGTCATGCCGCCCTCCGTACCACCTGATCGGCTGGTAGCGCGGGTGATGCCCTGAGGTCCGGCCAGGATCTCGTCGTGGGCCTGCGAGCCACGCTCTCGAGCGAGCGCGAACCCGTCCCCCACCTCCACACCTTTGATGGCCTGGATGCCCATCAGCGCCGCGGCGAGCCGAGCATCGAGCCTGCGGTCCCAGTGAACATGGCTGCCGAGGCCGGGCGGCACGCCGGAGGCGACCACCTCGACGACGCCGCCCAGGGTGTCCGCTGCGGCGTGAGCGGCGTCGATCTCGGCCACCATTGCGGCGCTGGTGGCCGAGTCCGCACAACGGACAGGGTCGGCGTCGAGGCGCCCCGCATCCTGCGGTGACGGCGGCACGCCGGCGGGCGCGCAGACCGAGCCCAGCTCGACCACGTGGCTGATGACCTCGATACCGCAGGCCGCGGCCAGGAACCGCACCGCGACCGCACCCAACGCGACGCGGGCCGCGGTCTCGCGGGCACTGGCCCGCTCGAGCACCGGCCGAGCCTCGTCGAAGCCGTACTTTTGCATGCCCACCAGGTCGGCGTGCCCGGGGCGCGGCCGGGTGAGCGGAGCCGCCCGGGCGAGCCCCTCGAGCTCGTCCGGGCCGACCGGGTCGGCCGCCATGACCGTCCGCCACTTCGGCCACTCGCTGTTGGCGATGCGCACCGCAACCGGGCTGCCGAGCGTCGCACCGTGCCGGATCCCGCCGACGATCTCGAGCTCGTCGGCCTCGAACGACATGCGGGCGCCGCGGCCGTACCCGAGCCGGCGCCGCGCCAGAGCCGCGCGCAGGTGGTCACTGGTGACCGGCACACCGGCGGGCAGCCCCTCGAGGATGGCGACCAGCGCCGGACCGTGCGACTCGCCCGCGGTCAGCCAGCGCAGCATGCCGAGCAGTCTGTCACGCGGGCACGGCGGTCTTGGTTCATGTGGCAGCGGAGCTGCCTCACGCCCACCACGACGACGTGAGCGGTCCGGCGACGACGCCGACCCAGGCGCCGGCCAGCATGAACGGTCCGAACGGGTAGCTCTTGCGGTCGACCACCCGGGCCAGGGCGAGGATCCCGCCCACGACGGCGCCGAGCAGGAACCCGGCGTACAGGCCCACCATCAGCTCGACCCAGCCCAGCCAGCCTAAGGCCATGGCCAGCAGGCCGGACAGCCGGACGTCGCCGTAGCCCATCCCGGCCGGGTGGATCAGGTTGAGCAGGTAGAACATCGCGAACGCCCCGACCCAGGCGATCACCGCCCGTGTCGCCGCGCCACGGTCCTGCGTCACCACCGCCGCCACCCCCAACAGCAGCCCGACGACGACGTACGACGGTGCGACGATCCGGTAGGGCAGCAGCTTGGTGTGCCAGTCGACGAAGCCCAGCGTGACACCGACCACGCTGAGGTAGACCCACGCGGGCAGCGACCAGTCTGCGCCGAGCACCGCGCCGATGGACCCGGCCACCACAGCCGCAGCACCGGCAGCCCAGCCGCCCAGGCCTCGGGTGCTAGCCAGAGCGGCGTAGGCCGGCTTGTCGGCGTCGGCCTCCTCGGGCTCGGGGAGCCGGGCCAGCGCACGCGGCACGACCAGACCGATGGCGCCCGCGACGGCCGCACAGCAGATGGCGGCCACCACCTGGTCGGTCGTCACCTCGGCGAGCCTAGTTGGTGACCAGTGTCGCCAACGCGGCGTCTCGCAGCACATCGACAGCCACGTCTCGTCCGGTCATCGCCCGCACCTGGAGGGCGCCCTGATGCGCCAAAAGGTCCACACCGGTGACCGTCGTCCGGCCGGCGGCGGTTGCTCGGGCGAGCAACGGAGACGGCCACGGTGAGTAGCTCACGTCGAGAACGGTGCTTGCCTGCGACACCATCTCGTCCCCGACCCCCGTCAACGCCTCGGCCGGCACGGTCGACACCAGCACCTCGACCGGCGCGTCGGGGGTCGTGAGCAGCGGCAGCATCTGTGCTCTGATCCCCCGACTCGTCGCCCAGGACACCAACGCGGCGGTGCGATCGCGGTGCCGCCCGTACACGCTGATCCGGGTGACCCCGAGCCGACCGAGCGCGGCGACGGCCGAGGCAGCGGTCGCACCGGTTCCGAGCACCGCGGCGCGCTGAACGGCGCCAACGCCACGTTCGGCCAGCGCGGCGACCATCCCGGGAACGTCGGTGTTGTCGCCGAGCCGGCGGCGACCGTCGAAGGTCACGGTATTAACCGCGGACACGTCCCGGGCAACCAGCGACACCTCGTCCAGCATCGGCAGCACGGCTCGCTTCAGCGGCATGGTCAGCGACAGGCCGCGCCACGACTCGTCGAGATCGGCCATGAACCCGGCCAGGGCGGTGACGTCGATCTGGTACGCGTCGTACCGCCAGTCCAGCCCGAGCACCCCGTACGCAGCACGGTGCATGACGGGCGACAGCGAGTGCTCGATGGGCGACCCGAGCACGGCGCAGCGAAAGACCATGACGCTCAGCAGGCGTCGGAGGAACGGCAGAAGGCCCGAAGCCGAGCCACGTTGGCGTTGTGCTGGCTGAGCGTTCTGGCAAACAACGTCCTGCCGGTGCTGGGGTTGACGGTGACGAAGTAGAGCTCCGGACCGGATGCCGGCTCCAGCGCCGCCTCCAGCGCCGCTTCGCCCGGCGCACCAATCGCCCCGGGAGGCAGCCCGGGGTACAGATAGGTGTTGTACGGCGAGTCGATGGCCCGCTCCTCCTCGGTCGTGAACACCTGGCCGCTGGTGCCGGCGATGTAGTGCACGGTGGAGTCGAGCTGCAGCGCGATCCCCGCATCGTCGCGGTTGTAGATGACCGCGGCGACCCGGGCCAGGTCCTGCGGTCGGCTGGCTTCGGCCTCGATGAGGCTGGCGACCGTCACGGCGTCGTGAGGACTCACTCCCTGCTGCTCGGCCCGCGCCACGAGGTCGAGATCGGAGGCAGCCTGCTGGAAACGCTCGACCATCATCGTGAGCATGTCCCGGGCGCTCGTGCCCGGCCCGATCGTGTAGCTGGCGGGGAACAGGTAGCCATCTACCTGGCCGTCGGCGTAGGCCGGCAGACCGAGCGACTCGGGGCGCCTCAGCACGGCCCGCAGGTCGGCTGCCCGCAGGTCGCTCTGTCCCGCGATCGAGGTCACGATCTCGTCGGTGGTGAGACCCTCCGGAAGCGCCACCTGCACCTCGAGCCGGCTGCTGTCATCCAGCAGGAGGGCCAGCGCCGACTCGCCGGACATCTCGCGTTGGAGGGTATAGACCCCGGGCTGGATGGTGTCGCCGTCGGGGTCGGCACCGGCAGCCTGCGTGAACGCGCCCACGCTCTTGACCACGTTCTTGGCCACCAGCGTCGTGGCAATGTCAGTCGCCGTCTGACCCGGTTTCACGGTGACCCGCACGGAGCCGCGACCCTCCCCCGCGTAGTCGTCGGGTCCGTTCAGCCGGGAGTCCAGGTAGTCGACGCCCCTGGTGACCACGACGAACAGGCCGATCCCGACGACGGCAAGTGCGAGCAGGACCGCCAGGCAGCCGAACCCGCGTCGGCTGTGACCGCGAGCCCGGTCGGCCGGTCCGGCGGCCAGGTCCAGTCCGGTGTCGCTCACATCTCCACCTCGAGCGTCTCTCCGGGAGCCGAGCCGAGCGTACGTTCGGCGTCCAAAGCCGACTGCAGGATCTCGACGGCCGCCGCCTGGTCGATCACGGCGCGCCGTTCGGCCCCCTTTCGTCCGCTGTCTGCCAAGGTGCGCTCCGCGCTGCGCGTGGTCAGGCGCTCGTCGACCAGCCGCACCGGGCGCGGGTGCACCTCGCGTGCCAGTCGCACAGCATAGGCGCGCACCTGCATCGCGGCGGGGCCCTCGTGCCCGGCCAACGAGCGCGGCAGCCCGACCACGATCTCGACGGCCGAACGCTCCTGGGCGAGAGCCGCCAGCCGAGCCATTGAGCCCCTGCCGGCCGGCACCGTCTCGACCGGTGTCGCCAGCAGCCCGGCAGGGTCACTGGCCGCGACGCCGATGCGTACCGTGCCGACGTCGACGCCGAGCCGAACGCCGCTGCGAAACGCCACGCCTCAGCCGTCGGTGGCCGCAGTGAAGGCCGCAGCGACCCGGTCTAGCGCCTCGGTCATCCGCGCCGGGTCGGTGCCCCCGCCCTGAGCGACGTCAGCCTTGCCCCCACCGCTCCCGCCGAGGACCCCCGCCGCGAGCTTGACCAGGTCGTTGGCGGAC
Source organism: Nocardioidaceae bacterium (assembly GCA_013696015.1). Lineage (GTDB taxonomy): Bacteria > Actinomycetota > Actinomycetes > Propionibacteriales > Nocardioidaceae > JACCYJ01. The sequence continues at coordinate 3,379 of JACCZI010000175.1, read as the reverse complement.
AACCCGGCGTCGCGCCCCACGTCGTTGACCGCGACCACAACGGACGGCTTGCCGTCGGCGCACCCCAGCACTGTCACGACTCCGGGTCGGTCAGCCGGAAGCCGACCGCGGACGTCGAGTGCGAGCCGGCGTACGTCGACCGCCGTGACACCGTCTGGAGCGCGGTGCCCGACGTAGACAACCCCGGCCACCACGTCCGCCGCTGCCGCGAGGTCACCGGCGGTCGCCAGCAGCTGCTGCAGCCGGACCCGTTCGATCTCCTTCTCGGCGGTGCGCAGCCGCTCCACCAGGTCGTGGACCCGTTCCGGGAGCTCCTCGCGGCGCGTCTTGAGCGCCTCGGACAGCTGTGCAACTAAGACGTGCTCGCGCGCCAGGAAACGGTAGGCGTCGGCCCCAACGAGCGCCTCGACACGGCGTACGCCGGAACCGATGGAGCTCTCCCCCAGGAGCTTGACGACACCCAGCTGACCGGACCGGCCGGCGTGCGTCCCGCCGCACAGCTCCCGCGCCCAGTCGCCGACCGAGATCACGCGGACCTCGTCGCCGTACTTCTCCCCGAACAGCGCCATGGCACCGGCGCGGCGTGCCTGCTCCTGCGTCATGAGCTCGGCGTAGACCCCGAGGTCGGCGAGCACGAGATCGTTGACGCGGGCTTCGACGTCACCGAGCACCGAGTCGGGGACGGCCCCGGTGGTGGAGAAGTCGAAGCGGAAGCGTCCCGGTGCGTTCTCGCTGCCGGCTTGCGTCGCCGTCTCTCCGAGCGCTTCGCGGAACGCCTTGTGCGCCATGTGCGTCGCCGTGTGCGAACGGCTGATGGAGCGCCGCCGCTCGACATCGACGTGCGCCGAGGCAGCGGTGCCGACGGTCAGCTCACCCTCCAGGACCTCGACCTCGTGGACGATGAGGCCACGGATCGGCGACTGCACGTCGAGCACCCGCAGCCGGGCACCGTTCGCGAGCTCGATCGTCCCCTCGTCGGCCAGCTGACCGCCGCCTTCGGCATAGAACGGGGTCCGGTCGAGCACGACCTCGACGACGTCTCCGGCGACCGCAGCCGTCACGCTGCCCACGTCGGACACGACGCCGCGCACGGTGGCGTCGGAGACCACCTCGTCGTAGCCGGTGAATTGCACGGACTCGCCGAGCGCGTCGGCAACAGCCCGGTACGCGGCGGTATCGCCGTGCTTGGCCTTCTTGGCCGCGGAGTCGCTCTTGGCGCGCTGCCGCTGCGTGTCCATCAGGCGCTTGAACTCGGCTGCGTCAACCGACACGCCCTGCTCGCTGGCCATCTCCAGCGTGAGGTCGATGGGGAAGCCGTACGTGTCGTGCAGCCGGAACGCCTCCTCGCCCGACAGGCCGCTACCTCGGCTCTGGGCCTGCCGAACTGCTCCGTCGAAGATCTGCGTGCCGGTCCGCAGCGTGGCCCGAAACGCCTCCTCCTCCGCATAGGCGATCTGCGAGACCCGGCCCCACGAGGTGTCGACCTCCGCATAGGACTCGCGCATCAGGTCTTTGCTGACCGGCAACAGCTCCGGCAGCGTCGGCGCGTCCACACCGAGCAGGCGCATCGAGCGGACCGCCCGCCGGATCAGCCGGCGCAGGACGTACCCCCGACCCTCGTTGCCCGGTGTGATGCCGTCCACCAGCAGCATCAGCGCGCTGCGTACGTGGTCCCCGACGACCCGGAACCGTACGTCGTCCTCGTGCTCGCTGCCGTAACGCCGACCGGACATCTCGACGGCGCGCTGGATGACCGGGAAGACCTCGTCGATCTCGTACAGGTTCGCCACGCCCTGCAGCAGGTAGGCGACGCGCTCCAGACCCATGCCGGTGTCGATGTTCTTCTGAGGCAGATCGCCGACGATCTCGTAGTCGTCCTTGCCGTCACCCTCGCCCCGTATGTTCTGCATGAACACCAGGTTCCAGAACTCCAGGTAGCGGTCGCCGGCGTCCCAGTCACCGTCGGGGCCGTACTCGGGGCCACGGTCGAAGTGGATCTCGGAGTCCGGGCCACATGGGCCGGGGACGCCCATGGACCAGTAGTTGTCTTTCTTGCCGCGCCGCATGATCCGGTCGTCCGGGAGCCCGGCGACCTTCTTCCAGAGCGCAATCGATTCGTCGTCCTCGAAGTAGACGCTTGGGTAGAGCCGCGCCTCGTCGAAGCCGTAACCGCCGTCGGACTGCGGCTTGGTCACCAGCTCCCAGGCCAGCTCGATCGCGCGCTGCTTGAAGTAGTCACCGAACGAGAAGTTGCCGCACATCTGGAAGAACGTGCCGTGCCTGGTGGTCTTGCCGACCTCCTCGATGTCGGTCGTACGCACACACTTCTGCACGCTGACCGCACGGGCGAACGGCGGGGTCTCGTCCCCGACGAAGTACGGCTTGAACGGCACCATGCCGGCGCCGACGAAGAGCAGGGTGGGGTCGTCGTAGACGAGCGGGGACGACGGCACGACGGTGTGGTCGTACCGCGAGAAGTGGTCGAGGAAGCGTCGGCGGACCTCAGCGGTCTGCATGGGAAATCACCTCAGGGGTCAGAGCGAGGGGGCATGGTCGGGGGCAGCCAGCGCTCGTGGTCGCAGGTCGCCCTGCTCCACGCTCGCCGGCCGCGGAGCTCGCTCCGCCGCCAGGCCCAGCTGGCGCGCCATCTCGCCCTCTCTCTCGGTCATCCCGATGCGCACCTCGTCGGCGAACGCTCGCGCGCCGACGCCGAGGGCGGCCACCTGATCCGCAACGCCTGGAGGAGTCAGGCGGTACGCCAGTCGGCGGGCCCGCAGCGAGCTGTACAGTCCCGCGCCCGCGCCCATCGCGAACCAGAACGCCCGGCCCGTCACGACTGCCTCTCCACCGAGGCCATTCTCGCCGCCCGTCGGCCGGCGCGCTGCCGGATTTTTCTGCGGCGGCGGAACTCCCGGCGCATCAGCGCGCTCACCCGGTCCCGACTCTCCGGTCGCAGTGCCCGCCGCACGCCGTACGACAGGGCGGCCAGCCGCAGCAGCGGACGGCTCATCGCCGCCTGGTACACCTGCTCGGAGCTCGGCACCACGACCGCGACCGGCGCGTACGGTGTGGGCAGCACCGCGACCTCGGTGCTCGGCTGGCGTTGCGGCGCCTCCCGCAGCAGCTGGACGCTGGAGTGGAGCTCGTCCAAGCTGCTCTGGGCACGCCGCAGGGCGACCGCCAGCACGACGGCCACGGCCACCGCGATGACGGCGACCGCGAGGCACACCGCGAGCACCGGTGACATGGCCTCGACCCTATCCCGAACCGCCGCTCCGCTGCGGCTGCGTACCGGCCTGTGGCGTCCGCCACTTCCAATGGCGCAGGGTCACTCCCAACAGGGTCGAACCCGTTGGAAGTGTCCCGATCCCATGTGAAC
>JACCZI010000113.1 GCA_013696015.1 Nocardioidaceae bacterium | reverse complement strand
GCTCGCTCATCGCGGTGTCCTTGGTGGTGTCCTCGGTCATGCGCCGCAGGCTAGGTTCGGTTCCGGACGTTGTGCTTCCGGATCAGTGGAGTGGTGTGAAGTCAGCTGCCACCCCCACGGCACGGGCCCTGCTGACCCTCGAGCTGGTCCAGGGGAGCCCGGGGATCACCGCGGACCGGCTCGCCGACAAGCTGGGCGTCTCGGAGCGGGCCGCCCGGCGGTACGTCGCCATCCTGCGCGAGGCCGGCATCCCGATCGAGTCCGTGCGGGGGCCGTACGGCGGCTACCGCGTCGGCCGCGGCCTGCGACTCCCGCCGCTGGTGTTCACCGCCACCGAGGCCCTCGGCCTGGTGATGGCCGTGCTCGACGGTCACCACGACGCCGGTGACCCCACCGACCCGGTCGGCAGCGCGCTCGGCAAGATCGTGCGGGCGCTGCCGGAGCCACGAGCGCCCTCGTGCAGGCCTGCTCCGACCAGCGACGGGTGCGGCTCGGCTACCGCTCCGAGGCCGGGTCGGAGTGGCTCATGGAGGTCGACCCGTGGGCGGTCGTCGTTCGCCACGGCCGGTGGTACCTGCTGTGTTGGTCCCACACCACGGACGCCCGGCGGGCGTACCGGATCGATCGGATCCGCAAAATGGCGGTGCTCGACGGCACCTTCAGCCCACCCGCCGACCTCGACCCGGTCGCCATACTCGAGGAGCATCTCGCCGTCGGATGGGAGTACGACGTCGAGGTTGTCATCGACGCGCCCGTCGAAACCGTGGCGCCCTGCCTCCCTCGCGCCATCGGACTCCTCGAGCCGCTCGATGCCGAGACCACCCGCCTGGTGGGCAGCACCAGCAACCCGGTGTGGTACACCGAACAGCTCACGAAGATCCCGGCCTCGTACCGGATCGTGAGGTGCCCCGAGCTCCAGGAGGCCGCGCGCGTCCTCGGGAAGCGGCTACTGGCGGCGGGCGAGACTCCCCGTCCCTGACCTGTGCGCGCATTCGCCCGTGGTCACACGTCGATTCCGAGGACGACCGCTAGGACTGGTCAGCACGCGACAAGGATCGCTGCATCCAAAGCGAAGCGCAGTACAAAGGAGTTCTAACCGTGCAGGCGTGCATTGCCGCACTGTGACGTCGATGAGCGCGCTTTCTGGTCGGTTTCACCAGACCGAGTTGGCCTCGGGCCGTGATCCGGATCGTCTTGATCAACGGTGCCGGCCTAGCATCGCCGCCGTCCCGCTGCTTCACTTGGAGGATGAGTGAACGTGACGACTTTCTCGTTTGGGTGAGCTCTCAGCTCAGAGACGCAGAGATGGCGGTGCACAACGGCGACGCCACCGCTCGGCGCGCAATCTGGTCACGCAAGGAACCAGTGACGGTCTTCGGTGCCTGGAAGAGCGCAGTCGGAAGCACCGAGGTCGACGAGCTCTTCAGCCTGCTGGAGCGAAGTTTCTCGCGCTGCACGTCGTACACCCACGAGCTCGTCGCGGCCGACGTCATCGGCGACATGGCGTACACCGTCGGCTACGAGCACACGCAGGCCACCGTCAACGGGGAGCCTCATACCTACACCCTGCGAGCGACCCAGATCTACCGGCGCGAGGGCGGCGAGTGGAAAGTCGTCCATCGGCACGGCGACGCACCCCCCGACCAGGCGTAGGTTCCGCGCCTAACCGCACTACCAACACTCACCGAGGCAGATGCGGGTGTTCGTCAAAGCGTGCCGTCGACGTGAGAATCCAGAAATTGACGAGATCTCACTCCCGATGATTTACGTCATCTCGGAAAGCGCCGATTGACCTTCCCCCACCGCCGCCGGCCTTCGCGATCAGGTCCAGGGCACCTTGAAGCGCCACGGCTGCGACGCGTTTGCCCCGGTAGTTCCTGTCGACGAAGAAGCAAGTGAGGCGGTAATCGGGTGCCTTGTAGGCCAGCGTTGTACTCCTTCAAGTGGTAGTTCGGAAGCTCATCCGGTGAACCGTATTCGCACCAGGCCACCGCGACGTCACCGTCGAAGACCAAGGCCGCGTGGGCCCTGCCTTCGCGAACCAGACGCTCCTTGTAGTGGCGGTTACCCTCGGGGATCTCGCCCTTCTCGGCGCATGCCGGATGGAACCAGGTGCACCAGCAACCGCTCCACACGACATTGTGCTTCTCCGCCAGGTGGAAGAAGGCATCCCATGTCGCGGCACCGAGTGGCCTGGTCGCATACTCGCTCATGG
>JACCZI010000101.1 GCA_013696015.1 Nocardioidaceae bacterium | reverse complement strand
CCCCCACGGCGTCGGCCACGAGGCGGTGGCCGGCTCGGTGACCTTGGCGCCCTTCCACAGCGCGAAGTCGCGTGGGTCGCGCTTGCCCCGAGGATCTGCGTCGACCGCCGGCTCCATGTCGTCGATCCGCTGGCGGGACAACTCACCGTACGAAGGCCAGCTCCGCACGTCGAAGTAGACGTCGCCGGAGCCGTCCTCGGCGGCGTAGGCGTGCCCCTTCTCCAGGAGCGTGTCGATGAGCTCGAGCATCTCGGGCACATGACCGGTGGCCCGTGGCTCGTACGTCGCGGGCTCGCAACCGAGGATGTCGTACGCCTCGTGCAGCATGCGCTCGTTCGCGTATGCCAGCGCCCACCACTCACGGCCCTGCTCGGCGGACTTGATGAGCACCTTGTCGTCGATGTCGGTCAGGTTGGCGATGACCGTCACCGCGTAGCCGCGATGCTCGAGCCAGCGTCGGAGCACGTCGAAGACGACCTCCTTGCGGATGTGCCCGACATGCGGAGCCGCCTGCACGGTGAGCCCGCAGTGGTAGATCCCGACCCGACCCGGCCGCAGCGGCACGAAATCGCGCAGCTGCCGCGTCGCGGTGTCATAGAGGCGGATGCTCACGCGGCCCAGCGTATCCAGCGCAGCACTCTCAGCCGTGGGGGTAGCCGAATGGCAGGCACGCCGTGCGTGTCGCTGCCAAATGGCTACCGCCAGCGGCTGGGGGCGACGCTAACGTGGGGGATATGGGACTGGTGAGGTACATGGGACGGGGCGTCGTGGCGCTGGCGCTCGCCACGCAATGCCTGGCACAACCGACCCCGGCAGTAGCCGAGCCGGGCACCGATCGCCGCGCAAGCGCCGGCCGCATCGACCTGCACCGCTGGAGCACGGACGCCGCCTGGCGGAGCGGGGACCGCGACGGCGTGGCGGTCCAGGCCGACTCGATCCAGATTCGCAAGCCGGTGGGCGCCCGCGTCTACCGAGACCCGTACGGCGACGGGCGCCGGCGGCACTACGACGTCTCGCGCTGGACCTCGCCCTGGGTCACCCCTGGCTTCGGCCTGAGTGAGCTGGTCGCCTCGTGGAACGCCACCACACCGGCAGGCACCTGGCTCGAGGTGCAGGCCCGGGGTCGGTTGCACTCCGGCGGGACCGGCTCCTGGGACGTGCTCGGCCGCTGGGCTGACGGCGACCGGACCTTCCACCGCACCACGTTCGGTGCACAGGGTGACGACTACTCGAGCGTCAACGTCGACACGCTGGCGACCAACGGCACCCGGCGCTACACCGCCTGGCAGCTGCGGGTGACGCTGTTGCGCCAGGCCGGCACGTCGCGGACGCCCACCGTGACCTCGCTCGGCGCCGTGGCGTCACAGGTGCCACACCAGGGGGGCGTCGCGACCAGCAAGACCAGCGTCCACAGGCGCATCGAGCTCGACGTCCCGCGTTACTCGCAGATGATCCACCGCGGCGAGTACCCCCAGTGGGACGCCGGCGGCGAGGCGTGGTGCTCCCCCACCTCGACGGCGATGGTGGTTGCCTACTGGGGCACCGGACCCACGCCGAAGCAGTACGCCTGGGTCGACGACTCCTACGCGCAGCCCTGGGTGGACCACGCCGCTCGGCACACCTTCGACTACCGCTATGACGGCGCCGGCAACTGGTCGTTCAACACCGCCTACGCCGGCCGTTTCGGGCTCGACGCGTTCGTGACCCGGCTTCGCTCGCTGCGGACCGCCGAGCGTTACATCCGCGGCGGTATCCCGCTGGTCGCCTCGATCGCCTTCGGAGCGGGCGCGCTCGACGGCACTCCGATCAGCTCGAGCGCCGGTCACCTGCTGGTCATCCGCGGCTTCACCAAGCGCGGTGACGTCATCGTCAACGATCCTGCCGCCGCGCGCGCCGGTGGCGTGCGTCGCGTCTATGACCGTGGCCAGTTCGAGGACGCGTGGATCCCGACGACCAGTGGCACCGCATATGTCATCCGAACCCCGCGGACCGCTCTCCCGCGGTCCACGAGATGACGGCGCACCGGCACGTCACCTTCACCCGGCTCGACCCGCCCCACCAGCCGGCGATCGACGCAGTACGCGGCTACGCCGACCCGTTCGGCGACGGAACCGAGCGCCGGTACGAGTGCGGCACGTGGACCTCCCCGGTGCTGCGCCCGGGGTTTGCCGTCACGTCCGTAGTCGCCTCCTGGGGGGCACGAACACCGGGCACCGCCTGGATCGAGTTCGCAGCGCGCGGCCGCCCGGACGGTGCTGCGTGGTCGCCCTGGCTGGTGCTCGGCCGCTGGGCCGACAGCGACGCCGAGATCCACCCCACCACGGTGCCCGACCAGGCGTTTCACGGCGGCGGCGTCGACACCGAAGAGGTACGGATCGAGGCCGATCGGGCCTGGGACGAGCTGCAGCTGCATGTGGCGCTGCTGCGTCGCGAGGGGAGCGTCGACTCAGCCGTGCTCGACTCGCTCGGCGTGCTGACGTCGGCGGTCGACAGGGGCGCCGACGCGGTGGTCCCGCCGACCAGCACCGGCTCCCTCACGGGAGGGCACGTCCTCGACGTGCCCGCGTACTCCCAGCAGGTGCATCGCAACACCTACCCGCAGTACGACAACGGCGGCCAGTCGTGGTGCTCACCCACCGCGGTGAGCATGGTGTTGGCCTACTGGCAGCGGTTGCCGACCGCGGCCGACTACGCCTGGGTCGATCCCGACGTGCCGGACCGGATGGTGCCGCACGCCGCCCGTGGCTGCTTCGACGCCGCCTACGCAGGTGCGGGCAACTGGTCGTTCAACGTCGCCTTCGCTGCCCGGCACGGCCTGAGTGCGTTCGTCACCCGGCTGCGGGACCTGACCGAGGCGGAGGACTTCGTCGCGGCCGGCATCCCCCTCGTGCTGTCGGTCGCGCACCACTCCGGCGAGCTCGACGGCGCCGGCTACGAGACCAACGGGCACCTGCTCGTGGTGTCCGGGTTCACCTCGGCCGGTGACGTCGTGGTCGACGACCCGGCCTCGCACGGCGTCGCCAGCAACGCCGAGGTCCGCACGACGTACCGTCGCGACCAGCTGGAGCGGGTGTGGCTGCGCGCCTCGGGCGGTCTCAGCTACGTCATCCATCCACCCGACGTACGCCTGCCGGCAGCGCCGCCCGAGCCGAACTGGTGACCGGTCACCCGACGTCCAGGCTGACCGAGTGCCAGCCGCTTGCCCCGTCGGGGACCACGTCGGTGCGCTGCTCCGGCTGCGTGGCGCCGGCCCGATCGGTGGCGCGGACCGTCAGTGTGTGCCGACCCGGTGCGGCGTCCCACTGCCAGGCCCACTGCACCCAGGTGTCGATGCTGGGCACCCGCGCCAGCGTCGCCTGCTGCCAGTCGCCGTCGTCGACGCGAAGCTCAACCCGGGCGATACCCCGGTGCTGTGCCCAGGCGACGCCGCCCACCGCGATCCGGCCGGCTACGACCGAGTCGTTCGGCCGCGGGGTGTCGATGCGCGACTGCGTCTTGATCGGAGCTTGCTCGGCCCAGCCACGCTCCGTCCAGTACGCGTCGAACCGGTCGAACCGTGTCACCTCCCAGTCGACCAACCACTTGGTGGCGGATACGAAGCCGTACAGTCCAGGCACCACCATGCGGACCGGGAAGCCGTGTTCGACCGGTAACGGCTCGCCGTTCATGGCGATCGCCAGCAACGCGTCGCGCCCGTCGCTCAGCGCCACCAGCGGCGTGCCGCAGGTCCAGCCGTCCTGCGAGGTGGACAGCAGCGCGTCGGCGTCCGGTGACACGCCGGCCTCGGCGAGCAGGTCGTCGATGCGGACACCGTGCCAGTACGCGTTGCCGATCAGCTCGCCGCCGACCTCGTTGGAGACGCAGCACAAGGTGATCCAGGCGCTCTGCATCCCACGGTCAACGAGGTCGGCGTACGTCACCCGCAGCTCGCGCTCGACCATGCCGTGGATGCGCAGCTCCCACCCGACGGGCTCCAGCAGCGGAGGCGCCAGCGCGGTGTCGATGCGGTAGAAACCGGCGTTCGGCGTCTCCCAGGGCGCGATCCCGCTCACGCCCAAGTCGACACCGCTCGGCTGCTCAGGCGGACGCAGTCCCTGGCCGAGGGCGCGGCGGGCCTCCTCGACCGCCCGACGACCACGACCCGCCCACCGGCTGACTGCGCCGAGGACGCCGCTCGCCAGCACGGCCAGCCCAACATCGGTCAGGAAGCGGCGCCGAGTCGGTCCGTCTTCCGCCGAGCCGCTCGTCGCCATGCGGGCCCGTGGCACCAGCCACAAGGCGACCGCCAAGCCGGTCACACCCCCGATCAGCGAGGGCAGGACGTCGACAGGGCGCGCGTCGGGCCGGGTCAAGCCGGTCAGCACGGCGACCAGCGGCAGCAGCATGAGCAGCGTGGTGCCGACCCCGCGGCGTCGCAGCATCACCACCCCGGCCAACGCGCTCAGGGCCAGCACCGCAGCGACGACGCCCGCCACCAGCAGCGGCTTGTCGGCTTGGCCTACCGTCGAGATCGCTCGCTCGGCCACGGCACCGGGGGTGACCTTGATGACCCACTCGCCGACCGCGAGCACCGGTGACACCCGGCCACGCAGCAGCGCGCTGACGAGCTCGGCGACGGCGAGACCCGTTGCCCCGGCGGTGGCGCCGGCCAGCACGGCGCCTGACCTCGGTCCCAGCCTCACGAGAACGTCACACGGCCATGGTGGCGGGTGCGGTCAAACAGCGGCGTATTCGGTGCGGCAGGATCGCCGAGGTGACCTCTGTCCCGATGGTGGGTATCGGCACCGACGTGCACCGGCTCGAGGCCGGACGCTCGATGTGGTTGGCCGGGTTGTCGTGGCCGAACGAGCCGATGGGCCTGGTCGGCCACTCCGACGGGGACGTGGTCGCTCACGCGGCCTGCGACGCGCTGCTCGGCGCCGCGGGCCACGGTGACCTCGGGTCGCTGTTCGGGACGACGGACCTCCGTTGGGCCGGGGCGCATGGGGTCGACCTGCTGGCCGAGGTCGTCCGGCGGCTCAGCGAGGCGGGATGCACGGTCGGAAACGTCGCCGTACAGCTGATCGGCAACCGACCCGCCCTGAGTCCCAGGCGAACCGAAGCAGAGTCGGTGCTGTCGCGGGCCTGCGGCGCGCCGGTCCGAATCTCCGCCACCACCACCGACGGTCTTGGACTCACCGGCCGCGGCGAAGGCCTCGCCGCGATCGCCGCGGCGCTGGTGATCCCGCCGGTCGCCACAGAAAGAACCCCCACGATCCGAGACTTATGACGGCCCGCCCGGACGCCACTCGTGGGGCTCCGACGGGTCGTCCGGTGGATCGGCCAGCCTCCGCTGCCACCATTCGACGTCATGCCAGGCACCGTGCTTGTACCCGACCCGCCTGAAGACGCCCAGCGCCTCGAATCCCAGCGCCTCATGAAGTCGAACGCTTGCCGGGTTGGGCAACGCGATGGCGGCGAACAGCGAGACGTACCCCAGCTCGGCCAGCTCCGTGATCAGTCGCTCGTAGAGCAGCCGGCCCAGGCCCACGAAGCGGTGGCCGGGATCGAGGTAGATCGAGCAGTCCGCCGACCACCGGTAGGCAGGGCGTTGGCGGTGCCGCGACGCGTACGCGTATCCCGCGATCCGACTCCGATGCTCGGCGACCAGCCACGGGAGGCGGGGCGGAGCGGCCATTCGGCGCAGGATCTCGACCCGAGTCGGCGGCGTCTCTTCGAAGGAGGCCGAGGTGTCGCGAACGACCTGGGCGTAGATCGAGGCGATGGTGTCGACATCGCGCACCGTAGCCGGCCGGACCAGCGACCTCGGATCGGTCACGAGCAGATGATCTGGGCCAGCCGCAGGTCGAGTGGCCCAGTGATCTTGAACCCCTCGGCTGCGCCGTCGACGACGCGTACAGGCACACCCAGGGCCTCGATCATGGCGGCGTCGTCGCTCGGCTCGGGGCCACGCCAGTCAGCGTGCGCTCGGGCGAGGACCGCACGCCGGAACCCCTGTGGTGTCTGCACCGCCCGCAACGCCGACCGGTCCACGGTGCGGACAACATGACCGGCGGTCACCTCCTTCACGGTGTCCGCGACGCGGACCGCCGGCACGACAGCCTCGGCACCGTTAGCCAGCTCGCCCAGCACCCGCCGTACCACGGCCTCGGGCACCAATGGTCGAGCCGCATCGTGGACGAGCACGACCTCTGCGTCATCGGGCAACGCTGCCAGGCACGCCGCCACCGACTCGCGCCGGGTCAATCCACCGGGAACCACGGCGAGCGCCGCAGCTGCAGTGACGGGGCCCAGTAACTGCTCCACCTGGCTGACCGTATCCGCGGGAGAGGCGACCACAACCGTCTCTACGCCGGCTACGACCAGTGCACGCACGGCGTGGACGATCAACGGCTCGCCGGCAAGAAGCCTCAGCGCCTTTGGCACCCCGGCGCCCAGACGTTCGCCAACACCCGCCGCCGGCACGACGGCGGCTGCGGCGCTTCGCGGGGTCAGGAGGCGAGGACCTCGTCGAGAAGCGTCTCGGCCTTGTCCTCGTTCGTGTGCTCGGCGAGGGCCAGCTCGGACACCAGGATCTGGCGGGCCTTGGCCAGCATCCGCTTCTCACCAGCGGAAAGACCGCGCTCGCGCTCGCGGCGCCACAGGTCGCGGACGACCTCGGAAACCTTCATGACATCACCGGAGTGCAGCTTCTCCAGGTTGGCCTTGTAGCGCCTGGACCAGTTCGTCGGCTCCTCGGTGTGCTCGGCACGCAGCACGTTGAAGACCCGCTCGAGACCGTCCTTGTCCACCACATCCCGCACGCCGACCAGGTCCAGGTTGCACGCCGGCACCCGCACGACCAGGTCGTTTTGCGCGACAATGCGCAGCACCAGATAAGCCTGGTCCTCACCCTTGATCTGCCGGGTCTCGATGTCCTCGATGACGGCCGCGCCGTGGTTGGGGTAGACGACCGTCTCTCCGACAGCAAAAGTCATATGCCAAGCCCTTCCCTCACATCGAATATAGCACGGCCCACAGCGGTCGAGTTCACCATTTGCGCAGGTCAGAGGCCGAATTGGGGGTTGACAAAGCGAAGCTCCCATGCGTTCAGCACCCGCGGTGATCGGCCGGTCACTGACACGGTTCGCCACCGCCTGAAGCGGGTCGTCACGGTGCCTCGGTAGGGTGAGCCCGTGTCCCTCCGCGAGGCGCTGCGACGCCGCCGAAGCACCGTGTCGGCCGGCATCGTCGGAGCCGGCGCGGGGCTGCTGCTGACCGGATGCGGCACCGGCTTCGGCGCACAGACCCAGCAGGTCTACGACGCCGGGGAGGGTGTCAACGTCCGCGCTGGCGACGTCTGGGCCCTCAACGCCCTCGTGGTCGACAACGGCGACGGGAGTGGCACTCTGTCGGTGTCGCTGCTCGACAAGTCCGGTGACGGGGACGAGCTGGTGGGCGTCGAGGTGACGACCGTCGCCGACGAGCCGATCGAGGTCGCCCAGACCCCCCAGCCGCTCGTGCTGTGCGCCGACCAGCTCGCGATCCTCGGCACCACCGCTGCGGTCACGCTCGAGGGCGACAGCTTCGCCGCCGGCTACAACGTGACGTTGAGCATGACGTTCCGCGACGCCGAACCGGTCCGCGTGCAGGTGCCAGTGGTCGAGCGCACCGACGTGTACGACAGCGTGGCCGCTATCCCGGCCGAGAGTCCACAGCGACCGGCACCGGAGTGCGGGTCAGCGAGCCCGACCCTCGGATGACTCAGGCCTCGTACTTGTAGCCCAGACCACGCACCGTCACGAGGTAGCGCGGTTGCGAAGGGTCCGGCTCGATCTTCGCGCGCAGCCGCTTGACGTGGACGTCGAGGGTCTTGGTGTCTCCCACATAGTCCGCGCCCCAGACCCGGTCGATGAGCTGGCCGCGGGTCAGGACCCGTCCGGAGTTGCGCAGGAACATCTCGAGCAGCTCGAACTCCTTCAGCGGCAGCCGGACGTCGGTGCCGTCCACGGTGACCACGTGGCGCTCGACGTCCATCCGTACCCGCCCGGACTCCAGCGTCGCCGGCGCCAGGTCGGCCTCGGTACCCCGGCGCAGCACCGCACGCACCCGCGCCACCAGCTCGCGGGGACTGTACGGCTTGGTCACGTAGTCGTCGGCTCCGAGCTCGAGCCCGACCACCTTGTCGATCTCGGCATCCTTGGCGCTGACCATGATGACGGGCACATTCGACATCTGGCGCAGCTGACGGCAGACTTCGGTGCCCGAAAGGCCGGGCAGCATCAGGTCGAGCAGCACGATGTCGGCGCCGGCCCGGTCGAACTCTTCGAGCGCCCCGTTGCCCGTGGCCGCCACAGCGACCTCGAACCCCTCCTTACGCAGCATGTACGCGAGCGCGTCGCTGTAGCTCTCCTCGTCCTCGACAACCAGAACGCGGGTCATGGGGATGCCTCCTCGGGCTTCCGGCTCGCCACGACGACCGGATTGCCGGCGTCCGTGCTGGTCCAGGCCTGAGCGAGGTCGTCCTCGAGGACGTCGGTGTCGAGCGGCACCGCCGGCAGGCTGAGGGTGAACGACGAGCCTTGGTTCTCGACGCTCCAGACCGTGATGTCGCCGCCGTGGCTCGCCGCGACGTGCTTGGCGATGGACAGACCGAGCCCCGTGCCACCGGTGGAGCGTGACCGCGCCGGGTCCACCCGGTAGAAGCGCTCGAAGATCCGGTCCAGCTCCGCCCGCGGGATGCCGATGCCCTGGTCGCTGACGGTGATCGTGACACGATCCCCTGATCGTCCGGACATGACCGCGACCCTGCCCCCGTCGGGGCTGTACGCCACCGCGTTCTCCACCAGGTTGCTGACGGCTACCAGGATCTGGTCGGGGCTACCGAGCACATCGAGGTCTGGATCGTTGCGCGTCGCGAGGCTGATGCGACGCGCCTCGGCGTCGGTGCGGACCCGGTCGACAGCGGTCTCGACGATCCCGGTGATGTTAAGAGACGTCGGCTCGTGGATCAGCTCGTCACCCTGCAGCCGGGAAAGCTCGATGACCTGCTGCACCAGGCGGGTCAGCCGTTCGCTCTCCGTCTGCATCCTTCCAGCGAAGCGACGTACCGCCTGTGGGTCCTCAGCGGCCTCTCCGACCGCCTCGGCCAACAGCGTCAGCGCGCCGACCGGCGTCTTCAGCTCGTGGCTGACGTTGGCCACAAAATCCCGCCGGATCGACTCCACCTGCCGCTCCCGGGTGCGATCCTCGGCCAGCACCAGCACCATCCGTTCGACCGGGGCCACCCGCGCGGTCACGTACAACGGCATCGCCGAGTGGCTGCGGCTGAGCACCAGCTCGACGTCACGGATGCGCCCGTCCCGGCGGACTGCGCGCACCATGCGCAACAGCTCGCCGGGCACCAGCCGGTCGTCTCGCACCAACCCGAGGGCGTGCGCCGGAGCTGAGGCGTCGAGCACGGCGTCGCCGTCGCCCACCAGCACCGCCGCGGACCGCAGCACGCTCAGCACCGACACGACGACTGGCGGTACCATCGGCTCCGGCTGCACGCGCACCGGCACCGCGGCACGCCGGCGCTCGATGACCCGCCACGACCAGACCAGGACCGCGCCGAGCACCAAACCCACCAGCACGAGTGCCAAGGGCGCGATCGTGGAGTCCACGCCGCCCAGCGTACGGCGGCGGGCGTGGCGCGCTCACGAATCGAGGCAGCGCTGGCCTGGGGTTTTGTCGACTGTTCACGTGTCGTTCATGAGCGGTCGTCACCCAGTTGCCGCTGCCCTCTATTGTTCGGGCATGCGCGACCTGTACTACGACCAGCTCGACTCCATCGTCGATGACCTCGTCGCGATGACCGGTTCGGTGAGGGACGCGGTGCGCGAGGCGACCGTCGCGTTGTTGTCGGCCAAAGCCGACGCCGCCGAGTCGGTGATCTCAGGCGACCGCGCTATCGACCTTTCCCGAGAGCTCCTTGAAGACCGTGCGATGCAGCTGCTCGCCACCCAGCAGCCCGTCGCCGGAGACCTGCGAGTGCTCGTGGCGGCGCTGCGAATGGTTGCAGACCTCGAGCGCACCGGTGACCTGGCGGTCCACATCGCCAAGGTGGCGCGGATGCGGATGCCCGACATCGCCGTCCCCGAGCCACTGCGCCCGCAGATTGGCCGCATGGCGGAGGTGGCCGAGCGCATGGTCGGCTCCGCCTCCCGCATCATCGCCGAGCGCGACGTCGAGGCCGCACTCGAGCTCGAGGACGAGGACGACGAGATGGACCAGCTGCGCCGGTTGCTGTTCCGCACCCTGCTGTCCGACGATTGGGCCTACGGCGTCGAACCGGCCATCGATATCGCGCTGCTCGGCCGCTACTACGAGCGCATCAGCGACCACGCCGTCTCGATGGGCCGCCGGGTCGTCTACCTGGTCACCGGCGAACACCCCGCCATCGCCTCCGAACGCTGACCGCTCAAGACGGCGTCGCGGCTCAGCGGCCCTGGTTCCTGACCGCCTCGATGGCGGCCGTCGCCGCCTGTGCGTCCAGGTACTCCCCTCCTGCTGTGACCGGGCGCAGCTGTGAGTCGAGCTCGTACAGCAAGGGGATGCCCGTCGGGACGTTGAGGCTGATGACGTCCAGCTCGCTCATCCGGTCCAGGTGCTTGACCAGAGCGCGCAGCGAGTTGCCGTGGGCGGCTACCAGCACCGTCCGGTCGCTTCGCAGGTCCGGCACGATCGCGTCGTACCAGTACGGGAGCATCCGTGCGACGACATCGGCCAGGCACTCGGTGCGCGGCAGCAGCTCCGGGGGCAGGTCGGCGTAACGGTCGTCCCCGACCTGGCTGTACGGGTCGTCGTCGGCGATCGGGGGCGGTGGCGTGTCGTACGAGCGACGCCACCGCATGAACTGTTCCTCGCCGTACTCGGCCAGCGTCGCCTTTTTGTCTTTGCCCTGCAGCGCGCCGTAGTGGCGCTCGTTGAGCCGCCACGAGCGGCGTACCGGGAGCCAGTGCCGGTCGATCGCGTCCAGGCAGATCTCCGCGGTCTGCAGCGCCCGGCGCAGCAGGGAGGTGTGCAGCACGTCAGGCGCGAGTTGGCGCTGACCCATCAGCTCGGCGCTGCGCGCGGCCTCGGTCCGGCCCTTGTCGCTGAGCGGGACGTCGACCCAGCCGGTGAACAGGTTCTTCGCGTTCCACTCGCTCTCGCCGTGCCGGAGCAGGACGAGGCGGTACGGCGCGGACATGCCGCTGACCCTAGCGAGGCGGCTCGCCGGTCAGGATGTCCCTCGTTCCAGCCAGCCACGGAACGCCTCGAGGTTGCGGGTCGACTCACCACGCGTGGTGCGCCACTCCCACTCCTTGCGGATCGAGCTGGTGAAGCCCAGCTCGAGGATCGCGTTGAACGACTCGTCGGCGTAGCTCAGCACCGAGCCGAGCAGCCGATCCACCTCGTCGACTGTCACTGCGTGAAGCGGGAGCCGGCCGTCGAGGTAGATGTCACCGGCATGGTCGAGCGCAAAGGCGACGGCGTACATCTTCATGTTCCGTTCCAGCAGCCAGCGATAGACAGCGGCGTGGTTCTCGTCTGGGTTGCGCGCGACGAACGCGTGCAGCGCGACGGCATGATCACCCGCCTCGATCCGACACAACGTCTGTAGCTTGCGCTCACCCGGCAGCACAACGTCGAAGACGCCGTCGCGCGGCTCGCTGTGTGCGAGGTGGTTGTCGCGAAGCGCCGTGCGGAGGGCAGCGACAGCGTCGTCGCGGGAGCTCACGATACGGCCAGCCGGTGACCGTGCAACGCGGCGGCAGCATCGCGGTAGACCTGCAGTGTGTGCCGAGCCGTCCGGTCCCAGCCGAAAGCGGCGGCATGCTGTTGCGCACGTCTGCCCATCACAGCGCGGCGACGCGGGTCTGCGAGCAGGTCGCCGATCACCCGTGCGTAGTCGCTCGGGTCGTGCCCGGGTAGCAGCACGCCAGAACGCCCGTCATCGACGGCCGTGGTCAGGCCACCAACAGCGGCAGCGACAACCGGGGTGCCACAGGCCTGGGCCTCCAGGGCGACGAGCCCGAACGACTCCGAGTACGACGGCACGCACACCAGGGATGCGGCTGCGTACCACTGCGCCAAAGTGGACTGCGCCACGGGCGGCACGAACCGTACGACGTCGGCGATGTCCAGGGCGGCGGCGAGCTCCTGCAGCG
The DNA here is from genome assembly GCA_013696015.1 of Nocardioidaceae bacterium. Taxonomy (GTDB): domain Bacteria; phylum Actinomycetota; class Actinomycetes; order Propionibacteriales; family Nocardioidaceae; genus JACCYJ01. The sequence continues at coordinate 7,198 of JACCZI010000101.1, read as the reverse complement.
CTTGCGGCCGGTCGAGCCCGGAGCCGGACAGGCCACCGACGACGGCGACGGTCAGGTTGTCGCGCAGCTGCGGGTCCCGCTCGAGCAGGACTCCGACGGCTCGCAGCAGCACGTCCGGCGCCTTCATCGGCTGCAGCCGCCCGGCGAAGAGCAGCACCGGACCGGCCACCGGCAGTCCGAGGGCGGCTCGTGCCGAGCTTTGCGGCTGGGGCGAGAACACCGAGAAGTCCACGCCCGGGTGCACGACGTCGACAACCTCCGGGTCGGCGCCATACAGGTCGACCAGCTGGTGGGCCTCCTCGGCGGTGTTGGCAATCAGCCGGTCGGCGGCGTCGACGACCTGCTCCTCGCCGAGGCTGCGGGCCCCTGGCTCGGCCGAGTCCCCTGCTGCGAGCGCGGCGTTCTTGACCTTCGCCGTGGTGTGCATGGTGTGGACCAGCGGCACCGCCCAGCGGTCGCGAGCGACCGCACCGACCTGGCCGGACAACCAGTAGTGCGAGTGGATGACGCCATAGCGGTCCGGTGCCTGCGTCGCCTCGACGCGCAGCACTTCACGCACGAACGTGCACAGCTGGGCGGGCAGGTCCTGCTTGGACAGGCCCTCGAAAGGTCCCGCGACGACGTGACGCACGCTGACGCCGGGCTGGTACTCGACCACGGGCGGCAACCGCGACGACGTGGCGCGAGTGAAGATCTCTGTCTCGACACCCAGGTCGGCGAGCCGTCGAGCCAGCTCCAGCACGTAGACGTTCATGCCACCGGCGTCGCCGGTGCCGGGCTGGTCCAGCGGCGACGTGTGCACCGACAACATGGCGACGCGCCGAACCGCGCCTGCAAGCTGCTGACGTCGCACCAAATCTCCGATGTCGCGGTGATGTCGTCCCCGCCGACACAACCCCTGTCGATCCTGGCCCATTCCACCAGCCTCGGCGAGCGGGCGGCCTGGCAGGATCGGAGTGTGGCTGTCACAGCAGGACCCACGGCCGTTGTGACCGGTGCGAGCAGCGGCATCGGGGCGGCGACGGCACGTGTCCTGTCCGGTGCTGGCTACTTCGTCTATTGCGCAAGCCGGCGTGCTGAGCGCATAGAGGCGTTGGCAGCAGAGATCGATGGGACGGCCGTGCGCTGCGACGTCACCGACGTGCGTTCGGTCGCACACCTCGCGGAACTGGTCGGCCCCCGGCTCGACGTCCTGGTCAACAACGCGGGCGGTGCGTTCGGCCTCGACCCGGTCGCCACCGCCGACCCCGAGCAGTGGCGAGCGATGTTCGACGTCAACGTCCTCGGCACCCTGCACGCCACCCAGGCGCTGTTGCCGGCACTCACGGCGAGCGGCGACGGGGTCATCGTCAACATCGGGTCAATCGCCGGTCGGGTCGCCTACGAGGGTGGGGGCGGCTACACCGCCGCCAAACATGCGACGGCTGTCATGACCGAGACGCTGCGCCTGGAGCTCGTCGACCAGCCGTTGCGTATCTGCGAGGTAGCGCCGGGCATGGTCCGCACCGAGGAGTTCGGTCTCGTCCGGTTCGACGGTGACGTCGAGCGCGCCGAGGCGGTGTACGCGGGGGTGCGCGACCCCCTGGTCGCCGACGACGTCGCCGAGGCGGTGCGCTGGATCGTCACCCGACCGGCTCACGTCAACATCGACCTGCTGGTGATCAAGCCGCGAGTGCAGGCGGCCGCCCACAAGGTGCACCGCGAACCCTGAGCCAGCGGCTCCAGCTTGCGTCACGGACCGCGTGAGTCGGTGAGGCGCTCGCGGGCGACCGTGAGGCGCAGGTCCTCGACGCGCGTGATCTGGTCGGCCGCGCGTGCCAGCAGACCCTCGAGGTCGGCCGCCGCCAACCTCGGCTCAAAGTCGGACAGAGCGCGCAACACGCGCCACCCGGCCGCCTTCCACTCCAGGGCCATCCGCATCGCCTCGAGCTCCACCACGTCCGACAGCGGTGAGCGGCGCATGAGGGCGCCGTTGAGCTTGAGGCGGCCGACCTTCTCGCCCAGCCACGCCGCAGCCATCTTGATCCGGTCCGGTGGAACCTCCATGAGTGCCATCAGGTCGACGAGCGCCTGCCGGTCGCTGGTCGCCTCCAGCGTCAGAACCTCGAGCACGTCGCCCAGCGAGGACCCCTGGTGCGCGCCGGCAGCGCGTCGACACAGCTCCACGGCGGCGGTGGCGCCGGCGAGGTGGTCCTGGAGGTAGATAGCGAGCAGTTCGGTCTTGACCTCGGCCATGGTCGGTTGTGGTACCCGGCGTCGTCTGCGGACAAACGTCGGCATGTCCGCCACCCGCCGGGGTACGACACCACCATGGACGCATCCGATCCCGGTGGCCTACAGGAGCAGACCGGCTCAGCCGCGGCGTCCCCCAGTGACTCGGTCGAGTTCTCGGGGCAGGTGGACGACCTCACCGAGGCTGTCTTGACCAGGGTCAGCGCACGCAGCACTGGCGAGCCGTACCCCGTCGTGCTGGCCGAGCTCAGCACCGCGTTCGAGGCGGCTTTGATCACGATGCCGGAGTCGTGGCTGCGTGCCGCCGCAGAAGACATTGCCGCTGGTCGCCGCCCGCGGCGCTAGACTCGTGGCTCCACCATGCCCACGCAGTCTCGAGCCGACCTGCGCAACGTTGCGATCGTCGCCCACGTCGACCACGGCAAGACCACTCTGGTCGACGCCATGCTGTGGCAGTCCGGTGCCTTCCGCGCCCATCAGGACATCGCCGATCGAGTGCTCGATTCCGGCGACCTGGAGCGCGAGAAGGGCATCACGATCCTCGCGAAGAACACGGCGGTCCGTTACACCGGGCCGAGCGCCCCCGCATCAGGAGTGACGATCAACATCATCGACACCCCCGGGCACGCTGACTTCGGCGGCGAGGTGGAGCGCGGCCTGGCGATGGTCGACGGCGTCGTACTCCTCGTCGACGCCTCCGAGGGACCGCTCCCCCAGACCCGTTTCGTGCTGCGCAAGGCGCTGGCCGCCAAGCTGCCGGTCGTGCTGGTCGTCAACAAGGTCGACCGGCCGGACGCACGCATCAGCGAGGTCGTGGACGAGACGTACGAGCTCTTTCTCGACCTGCTCGACTCCGAGTCCGCCCAGGACTCGTTGGACTTCCCGGTTGTCTACGCCTCGGCACGAGCCGGCCGCGCCTCGGTGGAGCAGCCGCCCGACGGTGTCATGCCCGACGCCCCGGACCTCGAGCCGCTCTTTCGGACGATCCTCGAGACGGTGCCGGCTCCGACCTACTCCGCCGGTGCGCCACTGCAGGCGCACGTGACGAACCTCGACGCGTCCCCGTTCCTGGGTCGCCTGGCCCTGTGCCGGGTCCACCAGGGCACCCTGCGCAAAGGCGCCACCGTCGCCTGGTGCCGCCGCGACGGCTCGATCGACCGGGTCCGGGTCACCGAACTGCTCATCACCGAGGCGTTGGACCGGGTGCCGGGCGAATCGGCCGGGCCCGGCGACATCGTCGCCATCGCCGGGATCCCGCAGATCAACATCGGTGAGACGCTGGCGGACCTCGACGACCCGGTCCCGTTGCCGTTGATCACCGTTGACGAGCCGGCGATCTCGATGACGATCGGCATCAACACCTCACCGTTCGCCGGCCGCAGCAAGGCTTCCAGAGTCACCGCGAGACTGGTCAGGGACCGGCTCGACCGAGAGCTGGTCGGAAACGTCTCCATCCGGGTGCTCGACACCGAGCGACCCGACACCTGGGAGGTGCAGGGCCGTGGCGAGCTGGCACTCGCAATCCTGGTCGAACAGATGCGGCGGGAGGGCTACGAGCTCACGGTCGGCAAGCCGCAGGTCGTGACCCGCTCGGTCGACGGACAGGTGCACGAACCGGTCGAGCGGCTCACCATCGACTGCCCAGAGGACTACCTCGGGATCGTGACCCAGCTGCTGGCCGTCCGTCGCGGCCGCATGGAGCAGCTGGTCAACCACGGCACCGGTTGGGTGCGCATCGAGTTCCTCGTGCCGGCGCGCGGCCTGATCGGCTTCCGCACCGACTTCCTCACCGACACCCGCGGGACCGGCATCGCCCATCACGTGTTCGAGGGATACGAGCCGTGGGTCGGTGAGCTTCGCACCCGGCCCACCGGGTCACTGGTCGCCGACCGCGCGGGCGCCGCCACCTCGTACGCGATGTTCAACCTCCAGGAGCGAGGAACGCTATTCGTCGAGCCGGCCACCGAGGTGTACGAAGGCATGATCGTCGGCGAGAACAGCCGTGCCGACGACATGGACGTCAACATCGCAAAGGAGAAGAAGCTCACGAACATGCGATCGTCCACCGGTGAGGAGCTCGAGCGGCTGATCCCGCCGCGGCGGCTGTCGCTCGAGCAGGCGCTGGAGTTCTGCCGCGAGGACGAGTGCCTGGAGGTGACGCCGGGCGCGGTACGGCTGCGCAAGGTGGTCCTCGACGGAAACGAGCGCTCCAGGCGGCGAGGCCGACGGGCAACGAGCTAGGCCACTGGGCTGGGCCGGTTACGTCTGTGGCGGCGAGGCAGCGGCGAAGGCGGCGGACAGGATGCCCAGCGCGGCATCACTGAACGCGACCATCGTGACGTCGGTGACTGCTGCAGAAGCCGTGGTCAGCGTCGCCGCGGCGATCCGGGCCGCATCGTCGAGCGCCCAGCCGTAGATCCCGGCCGACACGAGGGGGCTCGCAAGCGAGCGGGCGCCGAGCTCGTCGGCGACCGCCAGCGCATTGCGGTAGCACGAGGCGAGAAGCGCTGGGTCCACCTGACCGGCGTGGCGGTTGGGGCCTACGACGTGGATGACCCATCGGGCCGGGAGGTCGCCGGCCGTGGTCCAACCAGCAGCGCCGGTGGGCAGGCCGTCGGGAAACCGGGCGATGCAATCGCGCAGGATCGCTGGGCCTCCGGCACTGTGGACCGCCCCGTCGACGCCCCCGCCACCACGCATCCTCGGACTCGCAGCGTTGATCACGGCGTCCACGTCCATCATGGTGATGTCGCCACGGACGACGTGTAGCCGCATCAGCGCCGAGTGAGGCTGCGAACCGTCGGCCGTACGTCGGCGAGGTAGACCAATGCGGCCACTGTGCCGATCAGGTTGATGAAGCCGAGCGGCGACCAGATCAGCATGTTGGCGACCACGGCAAGGCCGAGGATCAGCAGCCAGAAGGCCTTGGTCTGTTTGCCGCCTGCGACGAAAACCGCTTCCGGACGCGTGACCGCGTCGACGAACGCCACCGCCTTGCACACGAACAGCACCAGCGTGAGCAACAGCATGATGTTGGTCTGCACGGCGAAGAGGTCGATCACAGACACGAGGGTACGCGGTCTGCCCCGGCGGCAGCTGCTCGTTCGGCCTAGAGAGACGCCCGGACGCAGCCAACCGGTTGTGTGCCACCGGTCAGGACATGGACGCCGACCTCGTCGAGCACCGGATCGTCGTAGCCGAGACGGCGGAGCGCTGCCGCCATGACGACCGGCCGGGCACGCGCGCCGCCGTCAGCGATCTTGAGTGCCACAGCAGTGCCATCGGACAACGCCACCGCGTAGCAGGCCTCCGCACCCGCCTTGGCGATCGCACCCGGGTACGCCCGGATCAGCGCGGCCTCGTCGCGTCGGGTGCCGCTCGCGTACTCCGGGTTGCCGCTGATGGCGTCAGCCACGTCCTTCTCAGCGGAGCCGGCCGGGCTCTGGACGAGGCGGCCGAAGGCGCGAGCCAGCCCGGTAAGGCTGGCCGAGAAAAGCGGCGCGCCGCAACCGTCCACACCGGTGGCTTCGATGGTCTCACCGGTCAGCTCGGCGAAGACCGCCGCCAGGTGCCGCTGCAACGGATGGTGGGGATCGGGGTAGTCCGCAACGTCCCAGCCGTTGACGACGCAGGTGGCCAGCATCGCGGCGTGCTTGCCCGAGCAGTTCATGGCCAGCGGCACGGGTGCCCGGTCGTCGCCTTTCCAGGTTGCGCGCTCGATCTCGTCGATCGGCCAGTCGGGTGGGGTCTGCAGTGCGGACTCGGCCACCCCGGCCGCGGTCAGGATCGAGCTGACGCCTTCGAGGTGGAAGGGCTCGCCCGAGTGGCTGGCGCAGGCCAGCGCCAGCAGCCGGCCCCGTAGTGGTAGCCCCGCGCGAACCATCGCGGCCGCCTGCACAGGCTTGTTGCACGAGCGGGGGAAGACCGGTTCGTCGACCGTGCCAACCGACCACAAGACCGAGCCGTCGGGCGCCACGGCGACCACCGAGCCGTGGTGCTCGCCCTCGATAAAACCGGAGCGCACCACCTCCGCCACCCGGACATGTCGCACGGGCGTGACCCTAACGCTGGCACAATCGCTGGGTGAACGCGCCGCAGTGGACTCCATCCGCGCGGGAGCTCGCTGACCTGGAGCTCGTGAGCATCGGTGCACTGAGGTGTCCCGATGGGTTCGAGATCGTGGTATCTGAGACGGCTGTCGGCGACGCCACCGAGCTCGAGCTGGTCGATCCGGAAGGACTTCCGCTGGCTCGGCTGCACCTCGACAGCTGGCGGGGTGCCGAGGCCGGGCGCGCCCGCGTTGCCGGGCGGGTCGAGCCGCTGGCCCGGAACGAGTTCGGACCGTTTCGTCGTCTCCACCTCCCGCCCACGGAGGTACGCGACAAGCACCCAGGCGCGTTCGCCGTCCCGGTCTCAAGGGTCATGACCACCGATGACGTCGCAGCCATCAACCGCCACGCCGAGCAAACCGGCGCCACCCCCCTGCTGTTGGTGCTGACCGGCCCGGGGTCGCCGCGGGAGCTCTCTGCGCCGGGGCTTGTCAACGCCACGATGGCGGCACAGCTGCTTATTCCCGGTGCGGAGGTTGTTGCGGTGTCGGCGGCCGCACGCGACGACACCGAAGCCAGCGGCGCCTTCTACACCGAGGTCGCGGCGGCGTACGCCGATGACGTCCTCACTGTCGCCGGCACCGGAGAGCCGTCCGAGCTGGTGGCACGGGTGCGCGACCGCGACCGACCACCGCGTGATCGTCGCGGTCTGGTCGTGTTCTTCACCGGGCTCTCCGGCTCGGGCAAGTCGACGCTGGCACGGGCGCTGTTCGACACCATCGTCGAGAGCGGTGAGCGCACCGTCACCAGCCTCGACGGCGACGTCGTGCGCCACCACCTCTCGAAGGGGCTCGGCTTCTCCCGTGAGGATCGCGAGACCAACATCGCCCGCATCGGGTGGGTGGCCGCAGAGATCG
>JACCZI010000099.1 GCA_013696015.1 Nocardioidaceae bacterium | reverse complement strand
GTCGAGACCGGTGGTCAGATCAAACCGGAGGTCCACAACCGGACGGTCGGGTTGCGGCAGTGCGTACGTGATGTCCGCCGCGGGGGCGGCGGCGTCGGAGGTGCAGCCGATGCACCCTATGAGCACCAGCGGCAGGCCCGGCAGCAGGGAGTGCAGGCGGGTCACCTTGGCAGCATGACTGCGAGGCGGTCGTGGGCCAAGCGCCGTTACCGATCCGGTATCGGAGGGGGCTGGCGGTTCTACCGGTCCGGTGGCCCTGTCCGGGGTTAGGCTTCGTTCGCCTGGCTTTCGGCCTGACAGGAGGCGGTGCATGGCGCCGGCGGACCGCCCTGATGAGACGTACGAGCTGCAGACCCTCGTCGTCCACGGGCACCGAGTCGCCTATCGGCTGGCTGGCACGGGCCCAGCATTGCTGCTCCTGCACGGGCTGGGTTGTGACTCGACGACGTGGCTGCCGGTGCTGCCCCGGCTGGCACGGCGCTACACCGTGATCGTGCCCGACCTGCTCGGGCACGGCCAGTCGGACAAGCCGCGCGGTGACTACAGCCTCGGTGGCTACGCCAACGGCATGCGTGACCTGCTGGCCGTGCTCGGGATCAACAAGGTCACCGTCGTCGGGCACAGCTTCGGCGGCGGGATAGCGATGCAGTTCGCCTACCAGTTCCCGGAGCGGACCGAGCGGATGGTGCTGGTAGCACCCGGCGGCCTTGGACCGGAGGTATCTGGACTCATCCGGGCATTGACGTTGCCCGGGGCAGGTGCCGCGCTCGGCGCCCTCACGCTGCGTCCGCTGCGTCCGGTCGTGCGCACCTCGCTGACCGTGCTCGGCCGGTCGCGGTTGCCGCGTACGCGCGACTTGAGTGAGGTCGCCTGCGTCTACCGCAACCTGTCCGACCCGGCGGCTCGCTCGGCGATCCGCCATGTGATCTCGCACATCGTCGACTGGCGTGGGCAGGTCGTGACGGTGGCCGACCGTGCGTACCTCGCTCGACTGATCCCGATGTGTCTGGTCTGGGGCGACGCCGACAAGTTCATCCCCGTATCGCACGCTCAGACCGCCGAGTCGTACGCACCGGGCGCCCAGGTGCACGTGCTGCCCGGCACCGGGCACTTCCCGCACAAGGAGCATCCGGAGCGCTTCTCCGACGTGGTCGACGCGTTTGTGCGCTCAACGGAGCCGGCCTCCTTTCACCGGGCGCAGTGGCGCGCGTTGCTGCGCCGCGGTGACGTTGCGGCGCAGGTGCCGGCCTAACTGGGGCGTGGTGCGTGGTGCGTGGTGCGCCAGGATGGGTCGATGGATCCGATCGAGGCGCTGAAACGCATCGCGTACCTGCTCGAACGCCAGCGCGCCGAGACACATCGGGTCCGTGCGTACCGCCGTGCCGCCTGGACGTTGGCAGAGCTCGACGCCGTGGACGTGCGACGCCGCGCCGACGGCGGAACACTCACCGAGCTGCCGAACTTGGGGCCCAAGACGGCCGCTGTCGTCCGGGAGGCGCTCGCCGGTGACGTGCCGGCGGCCCTCCAGCAGCTCGAGAGAGACAGCGCGCAACCCCTGGCCGAGGGCGGCGAGGCGCTGCGGGCCGTGCTGCGCGGGGATCTGCACATGCACTCCGACTGGTCCGACGGCGGCAGCCCGATCCCGGAGATGGCCCAGGCAGCGATCGATGTTGGCCACGACTACGTCGTGCTGACGGACCACTCCCCGCGCCTGACAGTGGCGAACGGTCTCACAGCGGAGCGGCTGCGTCGACAGCTCGACGTGGTACGCGAGCTCAACGCCGAGCAGGCGCCGTTCCGGATCCTGACCGGGATCGAGGTCGACATCCTCGATGACGGGTCGTTGGACCAGGAGCCCGAGCTGCTCGACGAGCTCGACATCGTCGTCGCCAGCGTTCACAGCAAGCTACGGATGGACAGCAAGGCGATGACCCGGCGGATGGCGGTCGCTGTGTCGAACCCCCGCGTCGACGTGCTGGGGCACTGCACCGGGCGGCTGGTCACCGGCGGCCGCGGGCAACGACCCCCGTCGCAGTTCGACGCTGCGGTGGTGTTTGAGGCGTGTCGGCAGTTCGGCACCGCGGTGGAGATCAACTCCCGACCGGAGCGCCGCGACCCACCGGGCGAGCTGCTCGACCTTGCGATCGAGACCGGCTGCGAGTTCTCGATCGACACCGACTCGCACGCGCCGGGTCAGCTCGAGTTTCTCGAGTACGGCTGCGCCCGGGCAGTGGCCCACGGAGTGCCGGCCGACCGCATCATTAACATCCGTACTGCCGACGACCTGCTGGAATGGTCGGCCTCCCGCGGCGGCGGCTGACCACCTGCCAGTCGTGGCGGTAGGCGAATTGCAGACACGCCGGGCGTGTCGCTGCCATATGCCTACCCCCAGCGGAGGGGGCATGCGCCGTCCACCAGCGAACACTCAGGCGTTGGAGCCTTCCTGCGCGATGTCCCGCACGGCGGTCGGGTCGTCGACGCGCAGCCGCGTGAACGCGTCCACGACGGTCTCCGACTTGACCTCGCCGCGGGCCGCCAGCATCTGCAGCGTGGCGACCACGATCGACGCCGCGTCGACCTGGAAGTAGCGCCGCGCGGCCGCCCGAGTGTCGGCGACCCCGAAGCCGTCGGTGCCCAACGACTGCCAGTCGTTCGGCACCCAGCGGGCAATCTGATCCTGCACCGCTCGCATGTAGTCGCTCACCGCGATCGCCGGCCCGCTCGTCCGGGACAACCTCGAGGTGACGTACGGGGTCCGCGGCGCGTCACCGGGATGGTTCAGGTTCCACTTCTCGACAGCGACACCGTCACGGGCCAGCTCGTTCCACGACGTCACCGACCACACGTCGACGGCGACGCCGTAGTCGTCGGCGAGGATGCGCTGCGCCTCCAGCGCCCACGACATCGCTACACCGGAGGCCAGCACCTGCGCCCGCGGGGTGTCGTCGCGTTCGACCGTCGGCGCCGGGCGGTAGCAGTACATGCCGCGCAGCAAGCCCTCGACGTCGAGGTCCTCGGGCTGCGGCGGCTGCACCGTGGGCTCGTTGTAGACGGTCAGGTAGTAGATGACGCTCTCGCCATGGGGGTACGCCGGCGTGCTGCCGTACATCCGTTCGAGACCGGCGCGCACGATGTGGCTCAACTCGTACGCCCACGCCGGGTCGTAGTGCACGGCGGCCGGGTTGGTCGCGGCGATCAGTGGCGAGTGCCCGTCGGCGTGCTGCAGCCCCTCGCCGGTGAGCGTCGTGCGCCCGGCGGTCGCGCCGATCAGGAAGCCCCTGCCGAGCTGGTCGGCGAACGACCAGATGGAGTCGGCGGTCCGCTGGAAGCCGAACATTGAGTAGAAGATGTAGAACGGGATCATCGGCTCGCCGTGCGTGGCGTACGCCGTGCCGGCCGCGATCGCCGACCCCATGGCTCCGAGCTCGCTGATCCCCTCGTGCAGCATTTGGCCCTGCGCAGACTCCTTATACGCCAGCAGCAGCTTGCGGTCGACGGAGTCGTACTGCTGGCCATGCGGGTTGTAGACCTTCGCCGTGGGGAACATCGAGTCCATGCCGAAGGTGCGGTACTCATCCGGTGCGATCGGCACGATGCGTGACCCGATCTCGGGGTCCTTCATCAGGTCGCGCAACAGACGTACGAACGCCATCGTCGTCGCCACCGGCTGCTTGCCCGAGCCTTTGAGCAGCTCGGCGTACACCGGATCGTCGGGCAGCTTGAGCATGCGGGAGCGCACCCGGCGCTCGGGCAGTGGTCCGCCGAGCTCGCGGCGGCGCTCTCGCATGTACTGGATGTCCTCGTTGTCCTCGCCCGGGTGATAGAACGGCGCGACATCGGAGCGCTCGATCGCCTCGTCGCTGATCGGCAGGTGGAGGCGGTCGCGGAAACGCCTGAGGTCGTCGTTGGTCAGTTTCTTCATCTGGTGGGTGGCGTTGCGGCCTTCCAGCGCGTCGATGGTCCAGCCCTTGATCGTCTTGGCGAGGATCACCGTCGGCTGACCGACGTGCTCGGTCGCCGCCTTGAACGCCGCGTACACCTTGCGGTAGTCGTGACCGCCTCGAGGCAGCCTGCGCAGGTCGTCGTCGGAGAGGTGCGCGACGATCTCCTGGAGTCGTGAGTCGCCGCCGAAGAAGTGCTCGCGGATGTACGTCCCCGACTCCACCGTGTACGTCTGGAACTGTCCGTCCGGCGTGCTGTTCATGCGGTTGACGAGGGCACCGCTGACGTCGCGAGCCAGCAGGTCGTCCCACTCGCGCCCCCATACCACCTTGATGACGTTCCATCCTGCACCGCGAAAGTACGACTCGAGCTCCTGGATGATCTTGCCGTTGCCGCGCACCGGCCCGTCGAGCTGCTGCAGGTTGCAGTTGACCACGAAGGTCAGGTTGTCGAGCTCCTCGCGTGCGGCGACACCGATCGCGCCGAGCGACTCCGGTTCCCCCATCTCGCCGTCGCCGAGGAAGGCCCAGACGTGCTGGTCGCCGGTGTCCTTGATGCCCCGGTTGGTGAGGTAGCGGTTGAACCTGGCCTGGTAGATGGCGTTAATCGCCGCCAGGCCCATCGACACCGTCGGGTACTCCCAGAACTCAGGCATCAGCCGCGGGTGCGGGTATGACGACAACCCCTGACCGACCCCGTACGACACCTCCTGACGGAACCGGGTGAGCTGCTCCTCGCTCAGCCGGCCCTCGAGGTACGCCCTGGCGTAGATGCCGGGCGAGCCGTGTCCCTGGATGAAGACGTGGTCGCCGCCACCGGGCGCGTCCTTGCCGCGGAAAAAGTGGTTGAACCCGACCTCGTACAAGCTGGCCGCGGACTGGTAGGTGGCGATATGGCCGCCGACGCCTAGCCCGGGCCGGTTCGCCCGCGACACCATGACCGCGGCGTTCCAGCGGATGTAGGCGCGAATGCGGCGTTCGATGTCCTCGGAGCCGGGGAACCACGGCTCCCGGACGGGCGGGATCGTGTTGATGTAATCGGTGCTGCGCAGGGCGGGCACCCCAACGTTGCGCTCCCGGGCGCGCTCGAGCAGCTTGAGCATGACGTAGCGAGCGCGCTCGCGGCCCCGCTCGTCGACCAACGCGTCGAGCGACTCGACCCACTCCTTCGTCTCGTCGACGTCGATGTCAGGCAGCTGTGTCGGCATGCCCTCGTGAATGACCGACGGGCGCTCCGATGGCGGCATGACACCAGTCTCGCACTCAGTTGGTCCCCGTTCACCTGTGCGTACCACCGCCGCCGTTGCTCGGTCCGCTCGGGTTGTGCCTTGTCCCGCTGCCCGAGCGGCTAGTGTGACGTGCGATGCCGGCCCAAGGGGTCGGCGACCGCGAGGAGGAGGCATCGCGTGAGCGCGACCGCGGACGACGCGGATCGAGCCGGCACAGCCGGTCGACTGGGACTGCGGCCCGACATGGTCGTGCAGGAGCTCGGGTGGGACGACGATGTTGACAACGGCCTGAGGGCCGCTATCGAGGGGTACGTCGGCGCCGAGATGGTCGGCGGTGACTACGGCGACGTGGTGGACGCCGTCTTGTTGTGGTGGCGCGAAGATGATGGCGACCTGGTCGACTCCCTGGTCGACTCCCTCACCGATCTCGCCGAGGGAGGCGCGATCTTGTTGCTCACACCCAAGGTCGGACGCCGCGGCTACGTCGACGCGAGCGACGTGGCGGAGGCCGCCCCTATCGCCGGCCTGGCCACGACTACCACGCAGTCGGCCAGTGTCGACTGGTCGGCGACCAAGCTGGTTACCCCCCGGTCCGCCCGCGGAGCAAAGCGGTGACGGGCGCGGTGGTCGGTGACCAGGCTCCTGACTTCTCGCTTAAAGACCAGCATGGCCAGGACGTGGCGTTGTCCGAGTTTCGGGGCCGCAAGACGGTGGTGTTGTTCTTCTACCCCTTCGCCTTCAGCGGCGTCTGTACCTCCGAGTTGCGCGCACTGCGCGACGACCTACCGACGTACGACAACGACGACGTGGCACTGCTGGCGGTCTCGTGCGACCCGATGTACGCGCTGCGTGTCTTCGCTGACCGCGACGGCCTGACGTACTCGCTGCTCAGCGACTTCTGGCCACACGGCGCGGTGTCGCGGATGTACGGCGTGTTCGACGAAGACCGAGGCTGCGCCCTGCGAGGCACCTTCATCATCGACACCGACGGTGTGGTCCGGTGGACGGTCGATAACGGCATGCCGGACGCTCGCAATCTCGTCCACAGTGGATCGGCACTTGTCTCCCTGCGGGCCTGATCTGCGATTTGCAGCCAATTGCGCGAAACACGCCGTGAGAGTGGCGCCGGGACCCCCTTGTGGTGTGCAATAGCAACCGTTGTGGCCGCCGGTGACCCGAGACGCTGGCGGCCACAACCTTGTCCGCGTCCGGCTCGGGCGCATAGCTCAGCGGTAGAGCACCTGCCTTACAAGCAGGCGGTCACAGGTTCGATCCCTGTTGCGCCCACCAATATCGGCGCAGGTCACAGGCGGTTTCCGGGGTCCTTGGCCCGATACCGTGCGATCTACGTGCGATCCGCGATCCATGACCCGGTGTGCGGGTCCACGGTCAAAGCACCGCCAAGCGGTCGGGGTCGACCACGGTTTCCAGCACCGCTCCGAGCGCGAACGTCGCCAAGAGCGCACCCGGCGCTGCGACGGTGCGCACCAAACTGTTGGCCCGCTGCGCGACCTCGCGCGGATCTTCGGCCGAGGTGGCCGGAACGGGCGTGTTCCGAGCGCGGCTACGGGGACCCGGCGTCTAGCTCGGCCCCCCCGGTCGCCGCGCGCTGGTCTGCGGTCAGTCACCACGCCGTAAAACAGACCGGTGCCGGAAATGCACGGGCAACGGGTGTCACTCGGGGAGCGCCGGGTCGCGCGAGCACGAAGGGCCGAGTGATGACCTCGAGAGACAGGCTCGACGAAATCTACAACCGTGCCCGGGCCTTGTCGGCGGAGGAAAACGCGCGCTTCTGGAGCGCGTGCAGCACATCATCGACGGGAAGCACCGTTGAGCCTAGGCAGGCTATCGGGGAGCCAGGACCTCTTCAGTCAGATGGGGGACGCGACGCTTGGAACCTCCGAGACGCTTGGCGGCCTGGGCGCTGCTGTGTGTTACCGGTCGGCGGTACGGTTACGCGGGCTGTGACCGCCCTACCAGCCTGAAGCCAGCAAGGCCCCAGACGGTTGCGTAGCTCAGCAACCCGATCTCGAGCAGGCGTTCGTCGATCCCCGAGAGGATGCCGCCGACCAATGCACGCGCTCTTGGCGGGCACGAGGACCTGGCACCGGACCCGGACAGCTCGGAGTGGATTCTGTATCAACAGCCGCAGGTCGCGCCAGCCGCTGACGACCGCGCCACCGATGGTCGGCCTGTCAGTCGTGGTTCAGAGACGTTGCTGGCGGGCATGTCAATGGTAAAGCCGGTGAAGGCCACCGCTTTTCACGTCCTCTCGAACGCCCTACGTTGGAACGGAGGCATGAACGCACCTGAGACCCCCACCGGCGCGGTGACCACCGCAAGCACCAGCCCAACAGCGATCATGAGACACCGCGCAACGTAGTCGAGCGCCGTGCACGACTTAATCAGCCAGTGGGGCCGACGATCGGGTTCCGTCGGGCTGTCTCAGCGTTGAGCGGTAGGCGGAGAACCTGCTCGTGGTCGAACCACTCGCCGGTCGTCTCGAACCCGTACCTAAGATAGAAGCCCAGCGGGGAACCTTCACCCGGGACCACACTGGTCACCAACTCATCGGCGCCCGGGCGGGTCCGCAGGTACTCGATCAGCCGATTCAGGGCTGCGCGGCCGTAACCACGCCCCTGGTACCGACTGTCGATGAGCATCCGCCACAAGTAGTAACGCCACCGGATGACTTTGTCTTGTGCGGGGGCGTCGTTGGCGATCATCACAAAGCCCACGGGGGTGTCGCCGGCGTAGATCGCCCGGTACCAGGGGTTTGACGCTGGGGTGGCCGAAGCTTCCGCGAGGGATGACACTACTCCGTCGACGAAGGTGTCCTGGTCCGGTCTCACCCGCAGTTGCTCCACTTCTGCACGGTTGGCCTCTGTGATCTCTCGAAGCGTCAGCTCAGCCGAGCTTTCCCTGAGTCCCGACACTTTCATCCTCCTTGGCCTTATACGCGGACGCGCCAACATCGAAGCAGGGGAACGCACCCCGCCGTCGGGACTCCTCACTGGCTCTTGGCGGTCATTCGGCATGGAAGCCCTAGCGAGCGCTGAATCGCACCAGCCGAGCGTTTCACACGACCTCGACTTGCTCCCGCCGGTACAACCGCCTGCCGCCCCGGGTTCGACGTACGGCAGCCGTCCAGCGTCGGTGAGCCTTCGACATTGACTGGACGGAGTAGGCGCTACCGAGGAATGGTGACCAGGTGCGCGTCATCGGTCGGGACGATCGCGTCGTCGTAGCCCCCGGCCACCAGGACGGTGCCGGGTCCGACCGCGGTCGCGGTGACAAATGACCGTCTCGGCAGTGTCGGGGACGGCAGAACGGTGATCGCATGGTCCGCCGGGTCGCACACCTCGATCC
>JACCZI010000092.1 GCA_013696015.1 Nocardioidaceae bacterium | reverse complement strand
GTGCACCAAAAGTATTCAGGTGGTCGACGGTCAAGAAGGTGTCGGTGACGAGAATGTTCGAGCGATTCACGGCGGCTGCTCGCGGAGTTGCCCTTGCGGCACAGGGAGAGGCGGCGCGCCTCTCGCATCACTATGTAGGCACCGAACACGTGCTCCTGGGAGTGCTCTCCCCCGAGTTCGCCGACGAAGCCGCCGCGAGGGTGCTCGTCGCGGTGGGTCTCGACAGAGACTACGTACGTTCCGAGACGCTGCGCATCGTGGGTCCGGGAACCCCTCTCGAAGGCCTGGGCGAAGACGAGGCAGCATCGTTGCAGGCCATCGGCATCGACCTCGACGCGGTGCGCGCGCGAGTCGAAAGTGCCTTCGGAGAAGGTGTCTTGGATCAAGCACATCGCGATCCGCCCGCCGGCAGACTGCCCTTCACCCCCCGCGCGAAGAAGTCGTTGGAGCTTGCGCTGCGGGAGGCAAGCCGGCTCCACCACCGCCGCCTCGGACCGGACCACATCCTGCTCGGTCTCATCCGAGAAGGTCACGGTGTCGCGGCACAGATCGTCTTGTCCAAGGCACCGCTGGACGTCGTCAGAGAACGCCTGCTCGCTGAGCTGGATGCGGCTGCGTAGCATCCTGGCCGGCACGCCCACGATGCTGGTTCAGCGAACGGTGTGGGACCACGTCGTGCTGCCGCGCCAGCGCCAGCGACGGGGTCATCCGGTCGCGCGTTGACCGTCCGTGCGCTGGTACTCGATCATCCGCTCGCGGGCGGTGGCGCCCAGCGCTGCGTTGACGGCCAGCATCGCAGCGTTGCCTTCGGCATTCCATGTCCCGACGTACGTGCGATCGGGCCAGTGCTCCTGGAGCCGCCGCAGGTTGCGCAGCTTCATCGCGAGACCCAGCCGGTGCCCGCGGTGGTCGGGCAGCACCAGCGTGTCGGCTTGTGCAACCCGGCCGTCGTCCGTGGGCGGCACGACGAGCTGGGTGTAGCCGGCGACGGCACCGTCGGGTGCGATCGCCAGCACCGAAAGGCTGTCGCGGCCCTGCCGCACTCGCCGCACCTCGGCCTCGGCCAGCCGCTCCGGTGTCCACACCTCCGGCTCGACGTCGAGGTCACCCAACGGTGCCTCGTGCAGGAACCGGCTCTGCGCCGCACAGAAGCGGTCGACGTACTCGGGTGGACACCGTGCCCCGAACTCCACCAGCTGGTAACCGTTACGGCGCGCTGCGGCGTGGTCCTCGAGTGCCTGCAGGCGCTCGTCGGACACCGGCAGCTCGATGATCCGATGGTTCTCGACCATTCCGACGCCGAAACCTGCGGCCTGGGCGAAGCGCGAGCCAGCCGAGCTGCCCTGCGCGGTCGCCAGCGGCTCCACCACCTCGGCCAGCACCGTGGTGCGGCCATGGTCCACGGCGTACGTCTGGGCCACGTCGAGCAGGGCGGCGCCGATCCCGTGACGCCGGTGCTCCGGCGGCACCCGGATGCCGAGGTCGAGCACGTGTCGGTTGTCGTAGGCCGGCGTGTGGGCGACCATCGTCCCCACCACGTCGTCGTCCCGAGACCGTACCCAGAACACCGCGCCCGGCCAGGACGGATCGTGAAGAGCGGCGTACCAGTCATCGAACATCATGTGCGTGGGCACCGCACGGTGGTCGTCGGCGGCAGGCTCGAACGCGGTGAACCAGCGCCGGGCCGCCGCCTCGTTGTCGCTGTCAACCCGTTCGACCATCACGTCGACACCGGCCCCTGCCACTCACCGACCAGCTCGACCCGCCGGTAGCCGAGGGCGTCGTTGACCGCGACCATCGGCGCGTTTCCGGCGGCGTTCCACGTGTGCGCCCTGCGGCGGTCCGGATGGTCAGACTGCACGAGGGCGTGGTTGGCAACCTTCAGCGCCAGGCCCAGCCGGTGGCCGCGGTGCTCGGGCAGCACGAGGGTGTCCCACTGGAAGACATCGTGGGGATCGTGTCGGGGCACCACCAGCTCGGTGTGCCCCACCATCGTCTCGTCGGAGGCGATGGCCACCTGCACGTAGCGAGTACGTCCCATCGCCGCCAGCTCGGCCTCCGCTTCGCGCAGGCGTTCCTCGTCCCATACCTCCGGCTCGTAAACGAGGTCTCCCATCGGGGCCTGGTCGAGCATCGCTGACTTGAGCCGACAGTACGCCGCAACGTGCTGGTCAGGGCAGGGGTCGGACCACGCATCGAACCGGTAGTCGCTGTGATGGCTGGCCGCCCCGACGGCGAGCCGACGCAGTCGGTCATCAGGCACCGGCAGCTCGAGAACCTGGTGGGCGTTGACGAGCCGGTTGGTGAGCCCGTACGCCGTGGCGAAAGCCTCGCCGGAGGACGGCGGACCACTGTCACTCCGGGCAGGGTCGACCTGGTCGCTGGCGATGAACGCCTGGACCACCCGACGTCCGTCGTCGCGCAGCCGCATCAGCACATGGTCGGCCAGTGCCGAACCGATCCCGCGTCGCTGCAGCCCGGCCGGCACGTACACCGCGGCCAGTCCCAGATGGGTGTTGTCGAGCAGCGGCAGCTCGACCTCGGCGACACCGACGACCTCGCCTTCGTCGACGGCGAGCCAGCCCTCGTACCGCCGAACCGTCGACGGCGTCTGCCATGAGGCCAGCCGCTCCGGCAGTGGCCACGGGGTCGCGAACTTCCGGCCCGCCCGGCTGGCTTCGGCGTAGAGCCGGTCGAAGGCAGCCAGGAAGTCGCTGTCGAACAGGTCGAGGCGGACGATGTCGAGCACCCCCGCACGCTACGCGTCAGCGGCGCAGATGATCACGCACTTTTTCGGCCAGTTCGGCCGCCACCTCGTGCGCCTGCTCGTGGGAGGTGGCCTCGACCATCACCCGCACCAGCGGCTCGGTGCCGGACGGGCGCAGCAGCACCCGCCCGCCGTCGCCCAGGACGGCTTCGGCCTGCGCCACCGCCTCAGCCAGGTCTGGGTCGCTCGACGCTCGCGCCTGATCGACGTCGGGCACGTTGATCATCACCTGCGGCAGCCGTGCCATCACGGCGGCCAGGTCAGCGATGGAACACCGGGTTGCCGCCATCCGCTCGGACACGTGCATCGCGGTCAGCACGCCGTCGCCGGTCGTGGCATGGTCGGTCATGATGACGTGCCCGGACTGCTCACCGCCCAACGTGTACGCGCCGGCCTTCATTGCCTCGAGGACGTAGCGATCGCCGACCGCCGTCTGCTCGACCATGACGGACTCACGGGCCATCGCCTGAAGGAACCCGAGGTTGCTCATCACTGTGGCCACCACGGTGTCGGCCTTCAACGACCCCGCCTCACGCATGGCCAGCGCGAGCATGGCCAGGATCTGATCGCCGTCGACCAGCTCGCCGGTGGCGTCGACCGCCAGGCACCGGTCCGCGTCACCATCGAGCGCGAAGCCCACGTCGGACCGGGTGGCGACGACGGCGGCCCGCAGGTCATCCATGTGGGTCGAGCCGCAGCCGTCGTTGATGGTGAGACCGTCGGGGTTGTCATGGATGGTCATCACCGACGCGCCAGCGGCCTTGAAGGCGGCGGGGGCCACTGAGCAGGCGGCGCCGTTTGCGCAGTCGATGACGACACGCAGTCCGCGCAGCGGGGTGTCGATCGTCGCCACCAGGTGGTCGACGTAGGACTGCTCGGCGTCGTCGCGTTGGCGTACCCGTCCGACGGCTGCGCCGACCGGGCGCTGCCAGGGCTCACGCAGCCGCGACTCGATGGCATCCTCGATCGCGTCGTCGAGCTTGTGCCCGCCGCGCGCCAGAAACTTGATGCCGTTGTCGGGCATCGGGTTGTGGCTGGCCGAGATCATCACGCCGAGGTCGGCGCCGAGGTGTCCGGTCAGGTAGGCGACGCCCGGTGTCGGCAGCACACCGAGCGTCCAGACATCGACACCGGCCGAGGCAAGGCCAGCGACGACGGCGGCCTGCAGGAACTCACCGCTGGCTCGCGGGTCCCGGCCGACCACCGCGACCGGGCGATGGCCGGCGAAGGCACCGGCCTCGCCGAGCACATGGGCAGCGGCGACCGACAGGTCGAGCGCCAGCTCGGCGGTGAGGTCGCGGTTGGCGACGCCGCGCACGCCGTCGGTACCGAAGATGCGGCCCACGAGAGAGGCTCTCGCGGCTCAGCGCTTGCTGTACTGCGGAGCCTTGCGGGCCTTCTTCAGCCCGGCCTTCTTGCGTTCCTTGATGCGGGCATCGCGGGTGAGCACGCCGGCCTTCTTCAGCTGTGGTCGGTTGGCCTCGGCGTCGAGCTGGTTGAGCGAGCGGGCAACGCCAAGGCGCAACGCACCGGCCTGACCGGTCGTACCGCCGCCCTGGACGCGCGCCACGACATCGAAACGGTCGACCAGGTCGGTGAGGACGAACGGTTCGTTGACCAGCTGCTGGTGGACCTTGTTGGGAAAGTACGTCGCGAGGTCACGACCGTTGATCGACCACTGGCCACCGCCCGGGACGAGGCGCACGCGCGCGATGGCCTCCTTGCGGCGGCCGGTGGCAC
>JACCZI010000053.1 GCA_013696015.1 Nocardioidaceae bacterium | reverse complement strand
GCCCACATTGCTGAGAGGACGCCGAGAAGCGCGTGACGGTTGCCCAAGAGGACGTGTCCACGCTGCGCCCGTCGGCGTCCAGCATGACGTACGCAGCGGACGTCGCACCCGGATCGTGGTGAACGAGTGCTCAGAGACCGATCGGCAGCGGGTCCAGCGGCCCGGCGAAACGCGTCGCCCCACGGCGCGGCGCGCGATGGGCGAGCGCCTTGCGCAGCATCCGACGGCCGCGGTGAATGCGGGAGCGCACCGTGCCCAGCTTGACGTCGAGCACCTCCGCGATCTCCTCGTACGCCAAGCCCTCGACGTCGCAGAGCATCACAGCGGCCCGGAACTCACGCGGCATTGCCGCCAACGCCGCCTCGACGTCAGAGTCGAACATGGCGTCGGACACCACGTGCTCCGGAGTCGGCGCATCCCCCTCGAGCCGTTCCTCCGCTCCGTCGCTGAAGCCGTCGAAGCGGAACCGCGACTTGCGGCGGGCTCGGTCGAGGAACAGGTTCGTGGTGATGCGGTGCAGCCAGCCCTCGAACGACCCCGGGGAGTACGTGTGGAGGGATCGGAAGACACGAACGAAGACCTCTTGGGTCAGGTCTTCGGCATCGGGCGCGTTGCCGGTGAGGCGATAGGCAAGGCGGTAGACCCGTGCGGAGTGCAACCGCACGATCTCGTCCCAGCTCGGGACCACCGCATCGACCTGTGTCATGACCGACGTCCAACTCCTCATGCCTCAGCACCGCTGGAGACCCGCTCAGGCCTCAGCATGGCCCACATTGCTGAGAGGACGCCGAGAAGCGCGTGACGGTTGCCCAAGAGGACGTGTCCACGCTGCGACGTCTCCCCCGGCGCCACACCGACAGACTAGGCTGCGTACGCCGCATCCGCGGGCGAACGAACGAGCCGAGGAGTCGAGCAGCGCCATGGGGATCAAGCCCGCGAGCTGGACCTATGCCGAGGAGTTCGTGCCGGAGGACGACGTCCTGAAGGCTGCACGAGCTCGTGCCCAGGAGGTAGGGGTCTCACCGATCGGCTCCGGCGGAGGCGCTGTGTTGTGCCTCCTGGCGTCGCTGGCCAACGCCCGCGCCGTCGTCGAGATCGGTACCGGCACCGGCGTGTCAGGCCTGTGGCTGTTGCGGGGCATGCGCTCGGACGGCGTCCTCACGTCGGTCGATCTGGAGGCCGAGCACCAGCGGCTCGCCAAGGAGTCGTTCAACGAGGCGGGCATCGCCACCCAACGCTACCGCCTGATCCCCGGCGCTGCCCTCGACGTGTTGCCGCGGCTCACCGACGGGCACTACGACATCGTCTTCGCCGACGGGGACAAGCGCGAGTACGCCGACTACTTCACCGAGGCGCTACGTCTGTTGCGCCCCGGTGGGCTGGCGATCTTCGACAACGCCCTGTGGCACGACCAGGTCGCCGACCCGTCCCAGCGTGACGAGGAGACGGTGACCATCCGCGAGCTCGGCAAGTCGGTACGCGAGGACGATCGACTCGTGCCTGTGCTGCTGCCGGTCGGCGACGGGCTGCTGGTCGGACAGCTTCGTCCCTGAGCACCGCTGAGCCTGACGTCTTGGCAGCGTCACGCCGCGGCACTTGCGAAGACGTCAGGCTCAGCGGGCAGGAACGACCGCCTTGAGCGCGTCGCCGAGCTCACCTGCCTCCGTGGCGTTGAGCTCGACAACGAGCCGACCACCACCCTCGAGGGGGACCCGCATAACGATGCCGCGTCCTTCCTTGGTGACCTCTAGCGGACCGTCACCTGTCCGCGGCTTCATGGCCGCCATGCGTGCACCCCTTCCATTCCGACGCCGCATCCACCCCGAGCCGGGTGAGTGCCTCTGCAACGCCGTACGTCACGGCCATTATCGCGCATCGTGGTGCTGCTCGGGGCGGCACGGCACCTTCGCTGCGGCAGACTCGGGCCCGTGAACGCTCGCTCGGCTCTGTTCGACCTCTACGGCGACCATCTGCGCAGCCGCGACGGCAGGGCGCCGATCGCGGCCCTCGTCCGCCTTCTCGCCCCGCTCGACAGCAGCGCAGCAGCCGTTCGCACGGCCGTCTCGCGCATGGTGCGCCAGCAGTGGCTGACCCCCGACCGGACCGGCGGTGGCGCGACGTACGCGATGACGTCCCAAGCCTGGCGGCGGTTGGACCAAGCGGCCGAGCGCATCTACCGCACCCGCCCCGGCGCCTGGGACGAGACGTGGCACCTGGTGGTGATCGACCCCCTGTCCCAGCGCGGTTCCCGGCAGCGGGTGCGATCGGCGTTGGCCTTCCTCGGCTACGCCCCGCTGGCCGAGAGCACGTGGATCGCTGCGTACGCCTCCGACGAGGTCGGCCCGGTGGTGAGTGGTGAGGGTGGGTCCAGCCGCGCGTTTCGGGCCAGGTCCGACGAGGACCCACGGCGCCTGGCGCACCGGCTGTGGCACCTCGACGAGCTGGGCGTCGCCTACGTGGACTGGTTGTCGCAGGCCCGAACGCTGACCTCCGGGGCGTCCGCCGACGACGACCGGACAGCGTTCGCGGTCCGAAGCCGGCTGGTCCACGAGTGGCGGAAGTTCCTCTTCACTGATCCCGGCCTGCCGCGTCAGCTGTTGCCCGCCCGGTGGCCAGGCGACGAGGCGGCCCGGTTCTTCGACGCCGAGGCTGCAAGACTCCTGCCCGCCGCGAGCCGGTTCGTCGACTGCTGCCTCCAGCCCACCGGCCCGCCGAACGGAGCGTTGCTGTGACCAGACCCGTGCGCTATGAGGTGGAGAGCGGCGTCGCTACGGTCACGCTGGACCGTCCGGAGGCGATGAACAGCCTGACCCGGGAGACCAAGGAAGCGCTGCGAGACGCGCTGCAGACGGCGGCGTCCGACGAGGCGATCCGGTGCGTGGTCGTCACCGGAACCGGCCGGGCTTTCTGCGTCGGACAGGACCTGCGCGAGCACGCCGCCCACCTCGCCGAGCTACCAGTCGCGGATGTCTGGGCGACGGTCGCCGAGCACTACACGCCGATCGCGACGGCGCTGGCGACGATGCCCAAGCCGGTGATCGCCGCGGTCAACGGCGTCGCCGCCGGTGCGGGCGCCTCGATCGCGTTCGCGTGCGACTTCCGGCTCGTCTCGGAGGCGGCCGGTTTCAACACCGCCTTCGCCGGCATCGGTCTCTCGTGCGACACCGGGGCGTCGTGGACGCTCCCACGGCTCGTCGGGTACGCCAAGGCGGTCGAGCTGCTGATGCAGCCGCGCACCGTCAAGCCCTCCGAGGCGTGCGAGATCGGGCTGGCGACCCACGTGGTGCCGGCGGACGACCTCGCCGAAGCGGCAGCGGATCTGGCCCGGACCCTGGCCGCCGGCCCCACGCTGGCCTACGCCTCGATCAAGGCTGCCCTGGTGTACGGCGCGAGTCACGACCTGGCCACCACCATGGCGCTGGAGGCGGACATGATGGCGGCGACCGGCGCATCGCAGGACCACCGCAACGCCGTCCAGGCGTTCGTCGCAAAGCAGTCGCCAATGTTCCGAGGCCGGTGACTGCTTGCCCTGAGTGGGTTCAGAGGCGCATCTGCCACTCGGTGGCGGTCGCCACGACCTGACAGCCGAGCACCTCGTTGACGGCCACCATGTGGTGGTTGGAGACGGCGTTCCAGGTCTCGATGGTGCGCAGCTGCGGTTCGTCGGCCGCCAGCCAGCGCAGCATCTCGATCTTGAGCAGCAGGCCGAGGCGGTGGCCGCGGTGCGCCGGGGTGACCGTCGTGTCGTACTGCCAGCCCCACCAGGGCCGCTCCCTCTCCACGGCGGTCATCGTGTGACCGACAAGCTCACCACCGTCTCGGGCGCGAGCGACGAGCCGGTAGAGCCGGCGGCCGCTTGCCAGCTGGGCCGTCTCGAAGGCCCGGATGCGTTCCGGGCTGAAGACCTCGTCCTCCACCTCGAGATCGTCCATCGGCGCATCGTTGATCGCAGCCGTCATCGCCACCACGGCGTCGAGCTGGTCCTCCGGCACTCGACCTGGCATGCGAACCACCTCGTAGCCGCTGGACAGGGACTCGGCTGCCGCCAGCTCTTGGTCGAGCCGCTCATCGTCGAGCGCGAGCAGGTCCAGCCGGCGCTCGGCCTCCTGCGACGCCCGCTTCAGCCCCATGGCCTCAAGGAAGCCCTCGGCAGCGGTGCCGTCGAAGCCGCCGGACAGGACCAAGTCGCGTCCCTGGGCGCGGACCCGGTCCATCCCGGCCTCGAAGAGCTGACGGCCGAGACCCCGGCGGCGCTGCGACGGGTCGACGGTAACCTCGACGCTGCCCAGGTGCTTGTTGTCCCAGGTCGGGAGGTCAACCTCCAGGACGCCGGTCACTCGGCCAGTCCTGTCGTGCACCACTGCCACGTCGGCGGGATCGCCGTCCCAGCCGTAGCGCAGCTGGGACCGAAACGACGACAAGGTGGTGCCCAGCCAGTGCGGCATGTCGACCACACGCGCCGCCTCGAAGACGGCGACGACCCCGTCGACGTCGCGCGCCTCGGGGTGCGCGTGGTCGAGCCAGCTCAGATCCATGACCTCAGGACACCACCAGGCCTCAGTACGGCGCGACAGGTTTTCGCCCAACGTCCAGAGGTCGGGTCAGCGAGCAAAGATCTGTGCTTCGTCGGCAAACGCCTTGAACTCCAACGCGTTGCCCGCCGGGTCGAGGAGAAACATCGTCCACTGCTCACCGGGTTGGCCCGCGAAGCGAAGGTACGGCGCGATGACGAAGTCGACGCCGGCCTCGCGCAGCCGCTCCGAAAGCGCGTGAAAGGCCGGCACGGCCAGGATGAGCCCAAAATGCGGGACCGGGACGTCATGACCGTCGACTGGGTTGGCCGCTGCTCCCGGCCGGTCCGGGGTCAGATGGGTGACTAGCTGGTGGCCCTGCATATCCCAGTCGATCCAGGCGTCGGAGCTGCGGCCCCGCGCACAACCGAGGACGTCGCCGTAGAACGTCCGGGCAGCGTCGAGGTCGTCGACGGGCA
>JACCZI010000047.1 GCA_013696015.1 Nocardioidaceae bacterium | reverse complement strand
ACCCACCACCGTCGCCCAACCCGCCCGGCGGGGGTGACGGCAACCCTGGGGGCGGCGGTAACCCCGGCGGTGGCGGCGGCAACCCCGGCGGCGGTGGTGGTGGCAACCCGGGCGGCGGGGGTCCCTGAGTCGAGCTACGCCCCGAGCTGACGTCTGACCTCTGCGGCGACTGCGGCGCCGTCGGCCCGCCCTCGGACGTGCGGCTGCACTGCGCCCATGACCCGACCCATTGCCCTGAGGCCCTGCTCCGCGACGCCGGCGCCCTGGATCGCCTCGGAGACGATGCGGCGAATGCCATCGGCACTGAGCTGCTCGGGCAGGTACTCCGCGAGGATGCGCGCCTCAGCACGCTCCTTGTCCGCCAACTCGTCACGTCCGGCACCCTCGAAGGCCGCTGACGCCTCGCGCCGCTTCTTCGTCTCGGACACGATCACGTCGGTGACCTCGTCGTCGCTGAGTTCGCGCGCCTGTTTGCCTGACACCTCGGCGGTCGTCACGGCGGCCAGCACCATGCGCAGTGTCGAGGCGCGCAGCTCGTCCCGGCTCTTCATCGCCGTGGTCAGGTCGGCCCGCACCCGCTTCTTCAGCTCGGCCATGGCGCCAGTCTGTCAGCCAAATCGTGGCGGTGTGACAGCCTGTGCGGCGTGCGAGCCCTGACATCGACGACCGCACTGACCGCGGCGGCTCTGGGCGCCGGTGGGCTCGCGTACGCCGGAGGAGTCGAGCGGCGGGCCTTTGCGCTGCGCCGGTTCGATGTGCCGTGCCTGCCCGTCGGTAGCCGCCCGCTGCGCCTGCTGCACCTGTCCGACGTGCACATGGCCCCCGGCCAGCACAAGAAGCAGGCTTGGCTTCGCCGGCTGGCCGATGTGGAGCCGGACCTCGTCGTGAATACCGGCGACAACCTGGCGCACCTGCGGTCCGTGCCCGTGGTGTTGCGTTCGTACGGCGAGCTGCTCGACCTGCCTGGAGTGTTCGTCATGGGCTCCAACGACTACTTCGCACCGGTGCTGAAGAACCCTGCTCGTTATCTGCTGCCAGCCGGAGTTGTGCGTGCCAAGGGCACCCCGCTGCCGTGGCGCGAGCTGCGGGACGGCTTCTGCGAGCGCGGCTGGCTCGACCTCGACAACGTGCGCGGTGAGCTCCGGGTCGGCAGCCTGCGGCTGGCCCTATCCGGCGTCGACGACCCCCACCTGCGCTACGACGACCTTGCGGCTGTCGCCGGGCCCGCCGACCCGGAGGCCGACCTGGCCGTCGGGGTCGCCCACGCGCCGTACCTGAGGGTCCTCGACGCATTCACCCGCGACGGTCACCATCTCGTCCTCGCCGGACACACGCACGGAGGTCAGCTGCGACTTCCCGGCATTGGTGCGCTGGTCACCAACTGCGACCTCGACCGCGCCCGCGCCCGTGGTTTGCACCAGCACACGGTCGGCGGCAGGACGTCCTGGCTCCACGTGTCCGCCGGTCTCGGCACCTCACCGTTTGCGCCTGTGCGGCTCTGCTGTCGGCCCGAGGCGACGCTGCTCACGCTGGTCCCGGCCGACAGCGGCTAGACTTCCGGGGCGCTCGGGCTGTGGCGCAGTTTGGTAGCGCGCTTCGTTCGGGACGAAGAGGCCGCAGGTTCAAATCCTGTCAGCCCGACTCTGTGATGTCTCAAGCAAATGGAACGGCCAGGTGGAGCTGAGGCTCGGTCTTGTCGCGTACCTCGTCGACAGAGACGTCGGGCGCCGTCTCGACCAGCACCAGCCCCCGATCGGTGACGTCGATGACCGCGAGATCGGTGATTATGCGCTGCACCACGCCCCGACCGGTGTACGGCAGCGAGCACTCGCGGACGATCTTGTACGACCCGTCCTTGGCCACGTGCTCCATCAGCACCACGACCTTCTTGGCGCCGTGCACCAGGTCCATGGCGCCGCCCATGCCCTTGACCATCTTGCCGGGGATCATCCAGTTGGCGATGTCACCGGTCTCCGAGACCTGCATGGCACCGAGGATCGCGGCGTCCACCTTGCCGCCGCGGATCATCCCGAAGCTCGTCGCGGAGTCGAAGAACGACGCTCCCTTGCGCAGCGTCACCGTCTCCTTGCCCGCATTGATGAGATCGGCGTCGACCTCGTCGTCGTACGGGTACGCGCCGACACCGAGGATGCCGTTCTCGGACTGCAGCACAATCTCGACGTCGTCGGGTACGTAGTTGGGGACCAGGGTCGGCAATCCGATGCCGAGGTTGACATAGGCGCCGTCGGTCAGCTCGGCGGCGGCACGCGCGGCCATCTGTTCGCGAGTAAGTGCCATCAGCCGGCTTCTCTCGGTCGGGTCGTACGCCGCTCGATTCGCTTGTCTGCGGCCTGCTCGGCGGTGAGTGGCACGACGCGTTGCACGAAGATGCCCGGCAGATGCACGGCATCAGCGTCGATGTCACCTGGCTCCAGCAGTTGCTCCACCTCGGCGATCGTCACCCGACCCGCCATTGCGCACAACGGGTTGAAGTTGCGCGCCGACTCGTGGAACACCAGGTTGCCGT
>JACCZI010000035.1 GCA_013696015.1 Nocardioidaceae bacterium | reverse complement strand
TGGCCGTTCCACCGTGCGGCATGGGCGAACCTGCGGCACCGGGCCGCGACGATGGACACGCTGATCAGCGTGGGTGTGGGGGCTGCGTTCTTGTGGTCGCTGTACGCCTTGTTCTTCGGCGAGGCCGGAATGCCGGGCATGCGCATGGGCTTCCAGCTGCTGATGCGACGCGGCGACGGCGGTCAGCACCTGTACCTCGAGGTCGCCTCCGCGGTCACCACGTTCATCCTGGCCGGCCGCTACTTTGAGGCACGCGCGAAGCGGCAGTCCGGGACCGCGCTGCGCGCCCTGCTCGACGTAGGCGCGAAGGACGTCGCCGTCCTTCGGGACGGCCCACCGCCGACCAACGAGGCGCGCATCCCGGTCAGCGAGCTCGCCGTCGGGGACGTGTTCGTCGTGCGACCCGGTGAGAAGGTCGCCACCGACGGTGTCGTGGAGTCCGGGACGTCCGCGGTCGACGCCTCCATGCTGACCGGGGAGCCGGTCCCGGTCGAGGTCGGCCCAGGGGACACCGTCGTGGGCGCGACCGTGAACGCCGGCGGGCAGCTCGTGGTCCGCGCTACCCGCGTCGGTGCCGACACCCAGCTGGCGCAGATGGCCAAGCTCGTCGAGGACGCCCAGAACGGCAAGGCGCAGGTGCAGCGGCTCGCGGACCGAGTGTCGGCGGTCTTCGTGCCGATCGTCATCGCGCTGTCCCTGGCAACACTGGCCGGGTGGCTGCTGACAGGGCACAGCGCGACGGCGGCGTTCACCTCCGCGGTTGCGGTCCTGATCATTGCCTGCCCTTGCGCGCTGGGCCTGGCCACGCCGACGGCGCTGCTGGTCGGCACCGGCCGGGGTGCCCAGATCGGTGTCCTGATCAAGGGCCCGGAGGTGCTGGAGTCCACCCGGGTCATCGACACGATCGTGCTGGACAAAACCGGCACGGTCACCACCGGCCGGATGCAGCTCGTCGATGTCATCGCGGCAGACGGTGTCGACCATGTGGAGCTCCTGCGGCTGGCGGGCGCGGTCGAGCACGCCTCCGAGCATCCGATCGCGCAGGCCATCGTCGCCGGCGCGACCGAGCGCCTGGACCGACGGCCGGACGGGCACCTCGGTGCGCAACTACCCGCGGTAGCGGGGTTCACCTCGACCCAGGGGTTGGGTGTCGCCGGCGTCGTCGACCAGCACGCTGTCGTCGCTGGCCGGCCGCATTGGTTGACCTCGGAGTGGGGCCAGCCCCTCGACGACGCGCTGAGCGCCGCGGTGGAGTCCGCACAGAACGAGGGCCGCACAGCGGTCGCGGTCGGCTGGGACGGCGCCGCGCGTGGTGTCCTGATCGTCTCCGACACCGTCAAGCCGACCAGCACACAGGCGATCGCAGAGCTGAAAGCCCTAGGACTGCGCACGGTCTTGCTCACCGGCGACAACGAGCGTGCCGCCCACGCGGTCGCCGCGGAGGTGGGGATCGAAGAGGTCATCGCCGAGGTACTGCCGGTCGACAAGGTCGCGGTCATCCAGCGCCTCCTGGCGGAAGGGCACACGGTGGCGATGGTCGGGGACGGCGTCAACGACGCCCCCGCACCGGCCGCTTCCTCGCTCGGCATCAGCGTGGGAACCGGCGCCGACGTCGCCATCGAGGCCTCCGACCTCACCCTGGTCCGTGGTGACCTGCGCGCCGCGGTCGACGCCATCCGGATCTCCCGGCGGACGTTGAGCACCATCAAGGGGAACCTGTTCTGGGCCTTCGCCTACAACGTCGCGGCCCTCCCGCTTGCCGCGTTGGGCCTGCTGAACCCACTGATCGCCGGGGCAGCGATGGCGTTCTCCTCGGTGTTCGTGGTCAGCAACAGCCTGCGGCTGCGTCGCTTCCGGGCCGTCTCCACCGGCGTCACCGACCAACGCGCACCAGGTTTGGCAACACAGCCAGCCGGGTTGGCAATGGCAGTGCCGACTCCCGGGGCATCCCTTGAGGTCACCACTCGCCAGGAAACGGCACCATCGCGCCACGAGGAGCGAGGATGAGCCAGCACGATCAGCACCGACGCTCGCAGCCGTACGAGAAGGGTTCCGGGACGGCGACGGCCACGGCGCTGCTGGAGGTCTCCGGGGTCCAGTGGGCCACCAGTAAGAACATCACCGAGGCGGTCCTGTCCCGGCGGCCCGGCGTCCTGACGGTGGATGCAAACCCGGTCGCGCAGACCGCCACCGTCACGTACGACCCGGCCCGCACCGGCCTGGCGCAACTGAGGGGATGGGTGCGCGACTGCGGCTACCACTGCGCCGGCCAGTCGGTGCCCAACCACGTGTGCGACCCGATGGCTGAACCGACCATCGCCGACGGTAGCCCCGGACACCCGCACCCGGTTCATGCCGCGGCACCGCGCGACCAGCACCCGGTCGCGGACACGGGCACGGGCGTGCCGGCGGCCGCACCACACGACGCGATGGGCCACGTTGGGCACGGCGCCATGTCGATGGCCGCCATGGTCACCGACATGCGCAACCGGTTCCTCGTCGCCGCGATCTTGTCGGTGCCCATCTTGTTGTGGTCACCGATCGGCCGCGATGTCATCGGTTTCCAAGGCGCCGCTCCCTTCGGGCTTCGCGACGACGTGTTCGGCTTGCTGCTGTCGCTGCCGGTGGTCTTCTACTCTGCATGGATCTTCTTTGACGGATCATGGCGGGCACTGCGCGCGCGGACCCTGGACATGATGGTTCTCGTGGCGGTCGCCGTCGGCGCCGGCTGGCTGTACTCCCTCGCGGTGACCTTGACCGGTGGAGGAGAGGTGTTCTACGAAGCCGCCACCGTCCTCACCTCCTTCGTGCTGCTGGGGCACTGGTTCGAGATGCGGGCCCGCGGCGGCGCCAACGACGCCATCCGCACCCTGCTCGAGCT
>JACCZI010000013.1 GCA_013696015.1 Nocardioidaceae bacterium | reverse complement strand
CCCAGCGGGAGCTCCGCGAGCCGAGGGAGCGAGGCCTGCAGGCGCTCGACGCCGTACCGCACCTGTGCCGCGTAGCCGCCGAACTCCTGGCCGAGCGTCACGGGAGTGGCGTCCATCAGGTGCGTCCGCCCTGCCTTAACCACGTCGGCAAACTCGCGGCCCTTGCGCTCCAGCGACGCCGCCAGATGCTCCAGAGCCGGTACGAGGTCGTCGACAACGGCTCCGGCGGCCGCCACATGGATCGACGTGGGGAACACGTCGTTGCTCGACTGGCTGGCGTTGACATGGTCGTTGGGATGCACGTCGCGACCGAGGGCCCGGCTTGCCAGCGTCGCGACGACCTCGTTGGCGTTCATGTTCGACGACGTGCCGGAGCCGGTCTGGAACACGTCGACGGGGAACTCGTCGTCGTGTTCGCCCTGCGCCACCTCCTGGGCCGCAGCATCGATGGCCGACGCCACGTCTTCATCGAGCACGCCGAGCTCGGCATTCGCTCGCGCGGCGGCCGCCTTGATCTGCCCGAGCGCTGCGATGTGTCGCGCCTCCAGGGTCGTCCCCGAGATCGGGAAGTTGTCGACCGCGCGTTGGGTCTGTGCCCGCCACAGTGCGGTGGCGGGGACGCGGACCTCACCCATCGTGTCGCGCTCGATGCGGAAGTCGTCGGCGTCGTGCGCGTCGGCCATTCAGCGACCCTAACGTCGAGGCGGGTGCGCGACGTAGAGATGGTAATGCGTCTCACGTCCCTGCAACGTCACCGCGACCGGCACGTGGCGCACCGACGTACTGGCCCGATGCAGCCGCTTCAGCAAAGCCGGGGAGTGCTCGGCCGACCACAAGACGAGCGCGCCGTCGGACGTGCACCGTGACAACCCGCGCGCCAGCGCCCCGCTCGTGTACAGGCCGGCGTTGCGCTCGTACACCAGCTGCCCCGGACCGTTGTCGACGTCGAGCAGCACGGCATCAAAGCTGGCTGGCTCGCACTGGGCCAGGTAGGCCGCAACGTCCTGCACCCGGACCTCGACCCGCGGATCGTCGAGCACGTCGGCGGTCTCGGGCACCAGGCCGTCCTGCACCCAGCGCACCACGTCGGGCTCGATCTCGAGCACGACCAGCCGCTCGACGCGAGCATCGGTGAGCAGTGCCTGCACGGTGAAGCCCAGGCCTAGACCACCCACGAGTACCCGACGGGGGTGTGCGGCAGCAGCCAACGCCTGATGTGCCAACACCTGTTCGCTGCTGACGTTGAGGGTGTCCATGACGAAGACGCCGTTGACCCGCAGTTCCAGTACGCCAGCTATGGCGGTGTCGTCGGTCGTTCGGCGCAGCAGCAGGACCTCGCCGCGAGCCGTACCTGACCTGGCGACGATGTCTCTCGACACCAGTCCACCCCCGACGCATCATGCGGGATCATGGCTGCCATGGCCGCCCCCCACTCTAGATCCGTGTCGCGGCCGACAGGAGGCCCGATGAAGCAGCTGACGCCGCTGGACGCACAGTTCCTCGCCGTCGAGACGGCAACCACCACGGGACACGTGGGCGCCGTGCTGATCCTGGACCCGAGCACGGCGCCGGGCGGCCAGCTGGGTCTGGCGGAGTTCCGCGACCTGTGGTCCGCGCGGTTGCACTTGGTCCCGCTGCTTCGCCAGCGACTCGTCGAGGTGCCCTTGAGGCTCGGCTTCCCTTACTGGGTTGACGATCCTCACTTCGATGTCGAGTACCACCTGCGCGAAATCGGGCTGCCTGCACCCGGACACGCTGGTGAGCTCGGCGAGCAGGTCTCGCGCATCCACGCCCGGTCCCTCGACCGGTCGAGGCCGCTCTGGGAGGCGTACCTGATCCAGGGGCTCGAGCGTGGCCGCGCCGCCGTCTACGCCAAGATGCACCACGCGGTGATCGATGGGGTCTCGGGGGCGGAGATTTTGGCCGCGATCCTCGACGTCACCGTCGAGCCGCGGATGGTCGAGCCTCCGGACCAGGAGTGGCAGCCCGAGCCGATGCCGAGCAGCCTGGAGCTGCTCGGCCGAGGCGCGGTTTCCAGCGCCGCCAACATCGGCCGGGTCGTGACCAACCTGCCCCGCACGCTGCCGCACGTGATCGACCTGCCCGGTGCCGCGAACGTGCCCGGCGCTCGGGTCGTCAGCGACGTCGCCGACGCGGTCCAGTCGCTGGTGAACCAGCAGATTCGGCCTCGGCAGGCAGACGAGCGTGATCTCACCGCGCCTCGTACTCCGATGAACGGGGCGATCACCGCGCATCGGCGCTTCTCGTACGGCTCGGTGTCGCTCGATGACGTCAAGAAGGTCAAGAACGCCCATGGTCTCACGGTCAACGACGTCGTGATGGCGATGACGACGACGGCGCTGCGGCGCTGGCTGCTCGACCACGACGCGCTGCCACAGATCCCGCTGGTCGCGGCGGTGCCGGTGTCGATCCGGTCCGAGGAGCAGCACGGCACCTCGGGGAACCAGATCTCAGTCATGTTGGCCCACCTGCCGACGCACATCGCCGACCCGGCGCAGCGGCTGGCGGCGGTCGCCGCGTCGATGCTGGCGGCCAAGGAGCAGTTCGAGGCCGTGCCCGCCAGCATCCTGCAGGACGTCAGCGCCGCGATCCCCACCGCGCTGTCGGGGCTCGCCTCCCGGGCGTTGTTCCGGCTGGTGACGACACCGGGTCCGCCGTTCAACCTGTTCGTGTCCAACGTGCCTGGCCCGCAGCTGCCGTTGTACGTCGCCGGTGCGCTCGTCGAGGGAGTGCACCCCGTCTCCGCGGTCACCGACCTCACCGGCGGGCTCAACATCACACTGTTCAGCTACGACGGCAGGCTGGACTTCGGCCTGGTCGCCTGCCGCGAGCTCGTCCCGGACGTGTGGAACCTCGTCGACTACCTCGCCGAGGCTCTCACCGAGCTCGTGGCGCTCACCGACGCGGCCACCTGATCCGCACACACCCCCACCCCCTTCCACGATCCGAGACTTACGACGCGGCGGCTCTTGGCCAGGGGGTCAGAAGTCTCGGATCGTCGCGGGATTGTTCGTCGCGGGGTTGGCGGCGGGCTGGTCCGTACCGGCGCGGGCGGCGGTGCGCTGGATGGCGTCGGCCACGACGTCGTCAAGCTGTGGCGGCAGGTCGTGCGCCATGTCGGGGACCAGCACCAGCTCGGCGCCGCGGATCGCCCGCGCGGTGGCTCGCCCGCCCGAGGCATGCACGAGCCGGTCGGCGAGACCATGGACCACGCACGCCGGCACGTCCAGGCCCCGCAGGGCTCGGGTGCGGTCAGGCTGCGTGAGCACCGCGAGCAGCTGCCGCAGGGCGCCCTCGGGGGAGTAGCCGCGGTCCCACGTCTCCTCCGCCAGCGCCCGCATCACCGCTTCGTCGCGGGGGTAGCGCGCGGACCCAATCATCGCCGTTCCCATCGCCGTCCGCGTGACGTACTCCTCCTTGGTGGTCGCGACCGGCGCGAACAGCATCGGCAGCAGCCGCGGGTGCGCCCAGCCGACGTTGCGTCGTCCGGTGCTGGCCATGATCGACGTGAGCGACGACACTCGTTCGGGGTGCTCGATCGCCACGGTCTGCGCAACCATGCCGCCCATCGACACGCCGACCACGTGGCTCCGCTCGACGCCCAGGTGATCGAGCAGCCCCACGGCGTCCGAGGCTAGGTCGAAGATCGAGTACGGCGCGTGCCGCCGTTTGCCTAGGTACGTGGACACCAGCTGTCGACGCACAACCGGGCGGTCGGTGTGGACGCGGGTCGAGTGACCGACATCGCGGTTGTCGTAGCGGATGACGAAGAAGCCGCGTCCGACGAGCTTGTGGCAGAAGTCGAGGCTCCACCAGCCCATCGGGCCACCGAGCCCCATGATTAAAAGCAGCGGCGCGTCGCCCGGATCACCGAACGTCTCGAAGCAGAGCTCGATCCCGGTCGGCAGTTGGGCCATCTGCTCGGACACGCTGAGCCTCCCGTCGGTCTCACCGACCAGGATACGAACGCTGCCCCGACAGGGCAGACCCGGATGAGCCAGGAAGTTCGGATCGTCGAGGCGGATCGGCGCCGCGCCGACCACACGTCATCCCAGCCGCTCGGCAGGCGAAGCCGCCCACCTCCGCGAGGTCTGCGGCGTCGAGCCGATCGAGGGTCCAGCCCTGTTCGCGCAGGACGGCCAGCAGGGCTGCCATGAACGAGTCACCGGCGCCGATTGTGTCGACGACCCGGACCCGCCGGGCCGTGACCTTGGTG
>JACCZI010000003.1 GCA_013696015.1 Nocardioidaceae bacterium | reverse complement strand
CCGGCGACGCGAAGATCCTGCGCAATGCGGGCGCGCGGGTCACCGACGACGTGCTGCGCACGCTGGTGCTCGCGTCGTACCTTCTCGGCGTCGAGAGGGTCATGGTCGTGGCCCACACGAACTGCCGGATGGCCACCGGCAGCGAAGACGATGTCCACGCTGCGATCCGAGCGGCAGGAGGGCCCGACACCCGCAGCATCTCGTTCCTCACGACACGCGACCAGGAGGACGCGTTGCGGGAGGATGTGCAGCGGGTGTGCTCATGGCCCTACCTGGGCAACCTCACCGTCGGGGGATTCCTGTACGACCTGGGTACCGGGCGGCTTCGGCGAGTCTGCTGACGGGATTGCCAGGCCGGCCAGACCGCCTCATCTCTGCGCACGTCGCCGTCAGCCGGCGTCTCGACGGGACCAGCGGAAGGTCCACAGACAAGCCGCCAGTCCGACCACCAGCCAGACGCCGAGAACAACGGCGCCGAGGCCGAGCTGCCACGAGCCATCCGCCTCGATGGACTGGTAGGAGTCGGGCAGGAACACCGAGCGCATCCCTTGTGCCATCCACTTGAGCGGGAACAGCTCGGCGATGTTGCGCATCCAGGCCGGCAGGTCGTCGTAGACGAAGAACACTCCGGAGATGAACTGCAGCACGATGACGATCGGGGTCACCACCGCGCTGGCGCTGCGTCCGGACCGCGGGACGCTGGAGAACGCAATACCCAAGACCGTGCCCGCCGACGTGCCGAGGACGAACACCCAGGCAAAGGTCACCCAGCGTGAGGGGCTGGTGGGCAGGTCGATGTTGAACACCAGGGCGGCGGCGGTGAGCAGCACACCGGTTTGCAGCACGCTGGACACTAGGACCATCCCGATCTTGCCCAGGAAGTACGCGGCCGGCGGCATCGGTGTCCCGCGCAGTCGCTTGAGCGTGCCGTCGTCGCGTTCGATGGCGATGCCGATGGCCAGTGACTGGAAGCTCGACAGCATGATGCCGGCGGCCACGATGCCGGGCACGAAGTACTGCGTAAAGCTGACTCCGCCCCCGACGTCCTCGTCGAAGACCGAACCGAAGATGGCGAGCATGATCACCGGGAAGGCGAAGATGAAGATGACCGCGTCGCGTTCACGGAAGAA
The DNA here is from genome assembly GCA_013696015.1 of Nocardioidaceae bacterium. Classification (GTDB taxonomy): domain Bacteria; phylum Actinomycetota; class Actinomycetes; order Propionibacteriales; family Nocardioidaceae; genus JACCYJ01. The sequence continues at coordinate 11,752 of JACCZI010000003.1, read as the reverse complement.
CTGCTTGAGCTCGATCCGGGTGCGGAGCACGGCGAGCGCGGTCAGGGACGGTGCCGCTGGATCGCGCCGGGCGCCGGCTCCTGCTGCGGGCGCGGGGGTCGCGGTGCTCATCGAGCTTCGCCGATCGAGTCGGGTGACTCCCCAGAGCTGATCGGCACGGTCTCCGCGTCGATGGATCCGCGGACCAGGGAGAGATAGACGTCCTCGAGCGTGGGCCGCAGGACCTGGAGCCCGGGCACCTCGCCCGGCTCGGCCCGGCCGGCGTAGCGCTGAGCCAGCTCCGCGACCAGACCGGTGGGGGTCAGCGTGCGTACCTCGTGGCGGCCGTCGGCGTCCTCCCACACCACCGTCGCCTCCCGATCGGCACGGCCACCCAGAGCCGCGGGGGTGCCCAGACCGACAATGCGGCCGCCGCTCAGCACCGCCACCCGGTCCGCCAACTGCTCGGCCTCCTCCAGGTAGTGCGTGGTCAACAAGATGGTCGTTCCGTCACCGCGCAGGCCTCGGATCAGCTCCCAAAACGCCCGCCGCGCCTCCGGATCGAAACCGGTCGTGGGCTCGTCGAGGAACAGCAGTTCCGGGCGGCCGACGACGCCGAGCGCGACGTCGAGGCGCCGACGCTGCCCGCCGGAGAGCTGCCGGGTCCGGGTGCGGCGCTTGTCCTCCAGCCCTACCGACGCGATGACGTCGTCGGGGTCTCGGGGTGCCGGGTAGAAGGCGGCGAAGTGCCTCACCAACTCCTCGACCGTGAGCTCGGCGTTGTCTTGCGAACTTTGCAAGACGATGCCGATGCGGGACCGCCAGGCGCCGTTGGCATGCGCGGGGTCGTGGCCCAGCACGGTGACCTCGCCCGCATCCCTACCGCGATAGCCCTCGAGCACCTCGACCGTGGTGGTCTTGCCCGCTCCGTTGGGACCGAGCAGCGCCAGAACTTCGCCGCGTTGCACGTCGAGGTCGATGTCGTCGACCGCCGTGCGGTCGCCGTACCGCTTCACCAGGCCGCGGACGCGGACCGGGGCTGCGCCGTCGAGGGTGTCAGCTCGGTCGGAGGTCATGCGCCAACCATGCCGCGTTGACGCAGCCGTGCGTAAGCACCTTCCTGGCGAAGCCTGTTTCAACCGACCGGTCGATCTCGGTGGCCTCAAGGGAAGCGCGTGATCAGGTCCAGACGGTAAAGGGCTACGAACGTCGTCGCCATCACGGCTCCTACGCATACCGCGTAGCCGACAGTGCGCAGGTGCCGCCAGCACAGGATCGCGACACCACCCGTTAGGAGGACTCCGGCGACGATCTCTCCCATCCAGTACGGCGGATACGTCGTGTCGGCGACGTACGCGAGGCCGTACCAACCCTCCCCGACGAGCACACCACTCATGCCGCCCACGCCGATTGCGGCCAAGGGCGGGTGCCCCGTACCTGGCCCAGTGGGCGCCGAGGCCGAGCAGCGGCCCGACGAGGAGAGCGGCGGATCCCCAGAACGTGATCAAGGCAAGAGAGGAGGCGTACCCCCGGACTTCGTTGGCGATGACGTAGCCACCGAGCAGGGCAGTCAAGGCACCGAGCACGAGACTGGTGACCCCCACCAGCATCGCTGAGACGAGCGGCCCCGCTGCCGGTGGGTCACGCGGAGGCTCTCGTGACACCGGGCCAAGGTAGCGGGACCGCCGGCACCGAGCCGCAGCGACGCAACTCAGCCGGCGAAGGCGCTGAGCAGAGCTCGCTCATGGTCGTCGGAGAGCCCGGCCCGTCGTTGCCGCTCTGGTCCGGAAGCCAACTCCCACTCAAGAGCGTCGGCCAGGGTGGTCGCCAAGGGCCGGGTGCCCAGACCAGCGGCTCGGGCCGCGCTGCTGTCGCGGGCGTTGAAGCCGGCGTACTCCGGCATCGGCAGCCACAACGGAAGTGAGCGTTCCCCCATCCACGGCTCGACTCCCTGGGCCAGCAGCCAATCCTGGTCGACCGCCACCACCGGACCGCTGTGGCCGGCGACCTCGCGCGCGACCTCCAGGTGCTGAGGCAGCGGGACGGACTCACCGGTGGTGTTGAAGACGCCACTGACACCGCGCTCGCCAGCGCCGACGATCCATGCTGCGAGGTCTCGGACGTCGATCACCTGCGTCGACTGCTCGGGTGCGTCCGGGACCAGGACGCTTCCGTCGGGGGTCGCCGGCCGGGCAAACCGCAGCGGCCAGTAACCCGTGCGGTCGAAGATGTCGCCGGGGCCGCCGATCAGCCCTACCCGCGCAATCACCGACCGGTCGGCGCCGAACGCCCCGAGCACGAGCTGTTCGCACGCCACCTTGGCCTCACCATAGGTGTCCATGCTCGCCATGACGTCGCCGTCGAGGGCCGGCAGAAGGGCAGCGGTCTCGTCGTCGCCAGGCGTGCCGTGGTCCGCGTAGGCGTTGCCGGACGAGATGAAGACGAAGGACCCGCTCCGGTCGGCGAATGCGGCGACGGCATGCCTGACGTGGCCGGGTTGACGGGACACGTCGACCACCACGTCCCACTCATCAGCGACGACCGCGGCGTACGCATCGGGCTCGTCTCGATCGGACCGGACGAACGCCGCACCCTTCGGCGCTGCGCCGGATTCACCCCTGGCCAGGCAGGTGACGGTGTGTCCGCGTTCCAGCGCCGTGGTGGCGACACAACCGCCGAGCCAGGCAGTACCGCCGAGGACGAGGAGTCTCATGGGGCCACCACACCGCAGCTCGAGGCCCCACACAATCCCGGTTCGCTGAGCGCGTACCTGGATGCGCGGGGCACCCGACACCGGCCGCCAGTGTTGACATGTGACCAAAAGGTCACCTAATGTGCGGGCGTGGACGCGGTGTTCCGAGCTCTGGCCGATCCGACTCGGCGGAGCCTGCTCGACGAGCTCTTCCGCGAGGACGGGCAGACGCTGAGCGCGCTCGAGGAGCGCTTCTCGATGACCCGCTTCGGGGTGATGAAGCACCTGAAGCAGCTCGAAGAGGCGGATCTGGTGGTCGCCAAGCGGCGCGGCCGCGAAAAGCTGCACTTCCTCAACCCGGTCCCGATCCGGCTCGTCCACGACCGGTGGGTGAGTAAGTACGCCGAGCCCTGGGCGGCTGCGCTCAGCGGTCTCAACACAGACTGGAGAGTCCCATGGAGAAGGTGTTCGAGATCTACATCCGCACCACCCCCGAGCGCCTCTGGGAGGCGATCACCGACCCTGAGATCAGGAGCAAGTACAACTTCGGCTCGCGGGCCACCTCGGACTGGACGCCCGGGTCGCGCTACGAGATGAGCCACCCAGACGCCGAAGCAGCTCTCGGGGAAGGGGAGAACCTCGAGGTCGACCCGCCGCGCCGGCTGGTGCAGACCATGGTGGCGCTGTGGAGCGACGAGGTGAAGAGCGAGGGCACCTCGCGGGTCACCTGGGACATCGAGCCCATCGGCGACTCGTGTCGGCTGACCGTGACGCACGACCAGCTGCGTGAGGGCGCGAACGACGAGCTGTACGGCGGCTGGCCGATGATCTTGTCCGGCCTGAAGACGTGGCTCGAGACGGGCGAGCTGCTCACCACGCCGGGGTCACTGATGTACGGCTGACTGAGCCGCGGCGGCATCGCTAGCGTCAGCGACTGCGTACGTCGACCTCGGACGCGCTGGGTGCTGCTCGGTCGCCGGACGCCTCGTCATCGGCCGAGCCGCCCTTACGCAATCCGAAAAGGGCGACGACCGCGACCGCGACGGCGATGACCGCGGCGATTGCGGCGCTGAGCTGCATTCCTGAGACGAAGGCCCCGCGCGTGAGCTCGAGCAGGACGGCGGCGGCGCTGCCGTCTAGTTGCTGGGCGGCAGCGACTGCGGCACCGAGAGTGTCGCCGGCCGCGGTGGCGGCTTCGGGAGGGATGTCCCCCGGGATGGCGTCGTCCACCCGGGCGCGGTAGATCGCCACGCCGATACTCCCGAGGATGGCGATGCCCAGCGCTCCACCGAGCTCTGCCGCGGTCTCGGAGATCCCGGAGGCCGCGCCGGCCCGCTCGGGCGGGGCGGAGCCGACGATGAGTTCGGTGGTCAGGCCGAAGACCGGAGCCAGGCCCAGCGAGATGACCACGGAGCTGATAATGAGCGTTGTCAGCCCGTCGGTGCGACCGACCTGGGCGAGCATCAGCAGACCGGCGGCCGCGACGGCCAGGCCGCCGGAGATCAGGTACGCCGCGCTGACCCGTTGCACCACGCGAGGCGCGAGCTGCGACCCGACGATGAAGGCGATCGCGGACGGCACGGACCACAGCCCCGACTCGAGGGGCGACAGGCCGGCCACCAGCTGCAGGTACTGCGCGACGAACAGGAAGTAGCCGATCGCCACGAAAATGGCCAGGAAGTTGACGGCCAACGCGGTGTTGAACGCGCGGATCCGGAACAAGCTGACGTCGATCATCGGGTCGTCCAGTCGTTGCTGCCGGCGCACCCACAGCGAGGTCACCGCGAGTCCGGCCACGATGGCGATGACCGCAGGCACCGACACACCCGCCTGCGCGATGTCCTTCAATCCGTAGATGCACGCCAGGACGGCCACGACCGACATGGCCGCGCTGGCAACGTCCAGGCGGCCCGCCTCTGGATCGCGGTATTCCGGGAGCACCCGTGGACCGAGGATGAGGAGAACCGCCATGACCGGCAACGCGAGCAGGAACACCGAGCCCCACCAAAAGAACTCCAGCATGACCCCGCCGAGGACCGGGCCGATCGCGCTCCCGGCCGAAAAGGCGCCGATCCACACACCGATCGATCGCGATCGACCGCTGCTTCGAGTCCTGGAACATGTGGAAGATCAGCGACAGCGTCGAGGGGGCGAGGGTCGCCCCGGCGATACCGAGCAGCGCCCGACTCACGATCAGCATCTCGGTGCTGACCGAGAACGCCGCGATGACCGACACGACGCCGAACGCGGCGGCGCCGATCAGCAGCAGTCGGCGACGGCCGATCCTGTCACCGAGTGTGCCCATCGTTACGAGTGCTCCGGCCACGAAGAAGCCGTAGATGTCGATGATCCACAGCAGCTGGGCGCTGCTCGGCTGCAAGTCGGAGCTGATCGCCGGGACCGCCAGGTGCAGCACGGTCAGATCCATCACGTACAGCAAACAGGCCATCGCCAGAACACCCAGACCGACCCACTCGCGGACACTTGCATTGGGCGGAGTCGTCGTCACGAGATCGCTCGCCACGGCACTTCCTTTCGGTTGGCTCTGCGAGGGTAGACGGGCGCCGAACATGGAAGTCATCGGTGCCAATTGAGCACATTTGTCTCAGCCGAGGAGCCCCTTGCGTGACGTGTGCGCCGTGGGGCTCTTGTAGGTGCGTTGACTCCGTGCCAGGGTCGCTACGCCCAAGAACAACGGGAGGTCAGTGGGATGGCGTTCGAGGAACTGAAGAATCGGCAGAGTGTCATGTGGGGGAGCGGTCCGTACGAGCCGATCGTGGAGATCACGAGCGAGATTCATGAGGCGCTCGTTGATGCACTTGACGCGAAACCGGGACAGCGGTGGCTGGACGTGGCGACGGGCACGGGTGCGGTGGCATTGCGGGCTGCCCGGGCGGGGGCGGAGGTCATCGGTGTGGACCTGGCCCCGGCCCTGGTCGCCCGCGCCAAGGAGAAGGCGACAGCGGCTGGCCTGCGGGCTCGGTTCGAGACCGGAGACGCCGAGGCGCTCAAGTTCGAGGACGCCGGCTTCGACGTCGTTTCCTCCGCGATCGGCACGCAGTTCGCACCCGACCACCCGGCGGTCGCCGGCGAGCTGGCCCGGGTGTGTCGGCCGGGTGGACGGCTGGGTTTGGCCTGCTGGACACCCACCAGTGGGGTGGCGGACATGTTTGCTGTTATGAAGCCCTTCATGCCGGCGCCCGCGCCCGGGGTGGGAAACACGTTCGACTGGGGACGTCCTGAGTATGTGCAACGGATGCTTGGAACAGACTTCGACCTGACGATCGAAGAACGCGACACCGTCCTGCACGCCGACTCCGGCGAGCAGGTGTGGGAGACGTTCGCGACCGCGTACGGCCCGACGAAGACACTCGTCGGCTCGCTCGACGACGAAGAGCGGGGCCGGCTCCACCGCGAGTGGGTGGCAATGTTCGAGCGCTGCCGTGTCGGCGCCCGGATCGAGCAGTCCCGCACCTACCTGCTGATCACGGGGACTCGCCACTGAGGATTTGTCACCACGCCGAGCGATTGCATGACCCCGGTCTGGGCATGCCCCGGTTCTGGGTCGTTCGGAGAACTGTCGGCGCTGTTGGTCACGATGGTCATTTGGTCGCTGGGCACTGGGCCCGGCGGCCAGATCGGAGACAGCCATGGAGTGCAAGATCGAGCTCATCTTCGTGCCGGTGACCGATGTCGACAGGGCCATCGACTTCTACGTCGACAAGGTCGGATTCACGTTGGACATCCAAGCTCGGGTTGATGAGAACATCCGGTTCGTGCAGGTCACGCCGCCGACGTCGGCGTGTTCGATCGCGTTCGGGGAGGGCATCACCGATATGACACCGGGAACGCAGCACAGCATCCAGGTCGTCGTTCCCGACGCGGAGGCGGCACGCCAAGAACTTCTCGGGCGCGGTGTCGACGCGCCCGAGGTCGAGACGCTTGCGTGGGGTTCGTTCACCTCGTTCAGCGATCCCGACGGCAACACCTGGACCTTGCAGCAGCTCCCGCCTCCTGGGTCCTACGACCATGCGTAGGAGAGCTCATTCGACTCGGGAGTGGCGACGTTTCTGCACTCCGTCGCGCGAAACCACGCGCTGGTCGACGGGAACAAGCGCCTGACGTGGCTGGCCACCGTGGTCTTCCTCGATCTCAACGGGCACGCACCCGCGCTGTCGCATGACGACGCCTTTCACCTCGTTATCGGCGCCGCTGACGGAACGTTGGACGTCGAGCAGATCGCCAGACAGCTTCGGATCGGACCTGACCTCGGACCTATCGGTTGTCCGACCATGTGCGCTCCGGGAACTTCGAGGCGATCACCGGCGTCCCAGGGGTGTGCGCATCATCGGTGTCTTTGGCTTGCTGCTGATCGCGGCGTGTGGAAGCACCGAAGCACCTCAAACCGTGACCGCAGACGAGGGCTACGAAGCGTGGCGTGAGCTTCCCTCACCCCGGTGTCTCCGCGACTCGGAGCGGTAACGGCCCGGACCGGGCAGGAGGTCCTGTTTCTCAGGGGTGATACCAGCGCTCCCTGCCCGCCGACTGCCTCATGCGTGGGGCCGCGCCCCGACACCCGCGATGGCCCCCGTTCAGCCCCGAGCGGGGCACCGGGCGCAAGACGGCGCCGGCACCGGCTCCGATCGAGCCGTACGATTCTCCGGCGGTCATCGGCGACGAGGTCTTTATGACGACTGCTGGCGGCCTTCAGTCATACGACGCCTCCGAGGATGCGTGGACGCGTCATCAAGCGCCGACAGCCTTACCCGACTATGTCGAACTGGTGGCCGCCCACGGCAGAGTCATCGTGATCCGAGGTGAGAGAGGCCGCAACGATCCTCCCGACACTGTCTACGATCCCGCGACCGAAACCTGGTCGTTGCTTCCCCTTGACCCGCTCGGTCCCGCCTTCGACCGCACGCTCACCTCCACATCGCATGGACTGGTCCTCACCGGCCATGACATGCTCCCGCAACCCGGTTCCCAGTCGCCGTCATACCTGCGCGCCGCTCTGCTGCCGCGGGGATCAGAACGCTGGCAGCTGTTGCCGGACAGCCATCAGCTCGGCGGATGGCGCTGGACGTGGACTGGAGGGCGCATGGTTGACCCCACGCTCGGTGGAGCCGACGGGGGAGACACCAATGGGTACGGACGAACGATTCCGTACGGTGGCGTCCTCGAGCCCGCCAGCGGCGAATGGGGCCGGCTCCCCAACCCTCCCGCGGAGTTCACCGGCGGGTGGGGCGTTGAGGCAATCACCGGTCCGTTCGCCGCGATAGAAGGTTGGGTATACGACGATGTGGATCAGACGTGGACCAACCTGCCGCGCCCTGATGGAGCACCCGACCAGCCCGGCTCTGCCGTCTGGGCTGGTGACCGCCTCATTGTGGTGGGGGCCTGGATCCTGACGATGGCTACACGATCGAGTCGCTGTCCGACGGCGCGTGGGCCCACCAGCATTTGCCCTGACGTGTCCGGCCCCCTGCAGGTCGCTGCCAGGTGCAGGTGCCGCATCGGCGCAGGCTTGCGGCGGCGCAGACGGCGCCCCGTACGCAGCAGGCGCCTCGCAGTTGCCCACTCAAGAACGTGCGCACACTGGTGAGGTGACGCGCACGCGATGGGTGGGGGGCAGCAGTTCGAGCGTTGTGCGGCGAGCTGGTCGTCGGACCAACGTCGCACTCCTCGCCCTGACGCTCGGCGCGTTCGCCAGCGGCGTGTTGGCCTTCGGAACAGGAACGGCTACCGAGGCGGAGCTAGTCGCGATTGCGCACGGCGCCTTCGGTCTGGGTCTGCTGCTGCTGGTGCCGTGGAAGTCGATCATTGTCCGGCGCAGCCTGAGCCGTGGCGCTCGACGATCCGGTCATCGTGCCGGAGTGGCCCTCGGGCTGCTGTTGGTGGTCGCCGTGGCGACGGGAGTGCTGCATGCTGTCGGCGGCTACCAATCGGTGTTCGGCGTCACCGCGCTCACGGGGCACGTCGTTGCCGCCGTGCTGGCGTTGCCACTCTTGGCAGTACATGTCCGGGGGCGCCGCCAGCGGATCCGGCGCGCTGATCTGTCGCGACGGACCATGTTGCGCGCCGGTGCACTGGGAGTCGGTTCGCTCGCCGCGTACCTGACGATCGACACAGTCACCGGCGTACTGGGGCTGCCGGGACGACACCGACGCGAAACCGGGTCGTACGAGCTGGGCTCCGGCCAGCCCGACCGGATGCCAGTGACGCAGTGGTTCACCGACACCGTGCCCAGCGTCGAGCGCGAGTCGTGGCAGCTCACCGTGGACTCGGTGACGGTTTCATACGCCGAGCTGAACGCTGCCAACGACGCAGTGCACGCGGTGCTGGACTGCACTGGAGGGTGGTACGCCGAGCAGGAGTGGCGAGGCGTACGCATGGACCGGCTCATCGACACGGTCCCCGCCGGGGCGCGCAGCATCGAGGTGGTCTCCGTGACCGGCTACCGCCGGCGGTTTCCGCTCAGTGATCTCGATCGGCTGCTCCTCGCCACGCGCATCGGAGGGGAGCCGCTGTCCGACGGTCACGGCGGACCGGTGCGTTTGGTCGCCCCCGACCGTCGTGGCTTCTGGTGGGTCAAATGGGTGGCGCACGTCCAGACCACTTCCGAGGCGTGGTGGCTGCAGCCACCGTTCCCACTGCAATGACGCCCTCCGCTCTGGGTCAGCCGTTGCCTCCCGTCCCACCTGCCACGATGGAGCAGTGGCGCACCGGCGCTACCGCCAGAGGTGTCATGTGACGACACCGGCTGTCACTGAGATGAGGTACCGATGTCTGGGCGCACGCTGATCCTGCTTCGGCATGCGAAGTCGGACTGGTCGGGCGACGAACCCGACATCAGCCGGCCTTTGGCCAAGCGCGGCCGACGCCAGGCGCCGGACGCAGGGCGATGGTTGAACGAAAACATCGACAGCCTTGACCTCGCTGTGGTGTCACCTGCCGCACGCGCCCGTAGCACCTGGGATCTCGTCTCGGCAGCACTCGATGTACCTCCGCAGACGCGGGTCGATGATCGCGTGTACGCCGCGTCCGACAGTGAACTCCTCGGTGTCGTGCAGGAGCTATCGGACGATCTCGAAACCGTGGTCTTGGTCGGCCACAACCCCGGAATCGAGGACCTGGTCTCGCTTCTCACGGGTGAGGGGGTTCCGATGCCCACCTCGGCAACCGCAGTGATCGCGGTGTCGGGCTCGTGGTCGACGGCAAGTCATTCGTCAGCGGTGCTGAGGGCGTCCGGCAGGCCGTGGGTTGAATGAGGTCAGTCGACGTCGTCCCGCTGGTGGATGTGACCGCTGGCGCCTGGTTGTCCGGGCACCTCATCAGGCTCGGTGGCCGGGTCCGCGATGTCGTCCCCGCGGCGTACGAGGCGCATGTGCTGGTCTCGCACCAGGGGGACGTCGACGGCGGACCTCCCGTCGGGTGCCTCGATCGGCTCTCGCTGGCCGCCCTTCGCGACGTCCTGCTGCCCGGCACGACGACGCCTGACGTCTGCTGGTTCGCACTCTGGGAGGGACACCCTGGCCTGCCTCGACAGTGGGCCACGCTCGCAAAGATGCGCCTGCCCGAGCGGGCGTACCTGATGTTTCGCGCGCCGGTCGCCAAGGTTGTGGATCTCGCGGTCGAGATCGAGGGCCTAGGACACTCAGGCGATGTGCAGGGCTGCTCCTCCTGGGCCGTCGACGACGCAGGCGCTCGAGTAGACGTTGACCCGGCCGACATGAGTCGGTACGCGGAGGCAGGCCGGGCAGCTGGACGGGTTCGCTCGCCGAATCTGTGGTGGCCCGACGATCGGGCATGGGTCGTCGGCACCGACATCGACGGTGACGACACGCTCGTCGCGGGCTCGCAGACCATGATCAACGCAATCCTGGCCCGCCCTGACCTCGACGCGGAGCCGGTCACGGCTCACGACAGGTTGACGGAGCGGACGTAACAGCGGTTGCCCACAGCGCGTCAGCAGCCGAACGACTAAGAGCGTGGGGGCGAAGCCAGCGGAGGGTCCACGTTCACCGTCGGTGTTCCTCCGCCCGCGCGGGCTATCACGGCCACGGAGGGCTCATCGGTCGGGTTGCTCTCGCGGTGCACGGTGAAAGCGGGCACATGGATGAAGTCACCGGCTTCGGCCTCGACATACCCCTCGTATCCCTCGAACTCCAAGCGCAGTACGCCGGAGACAACGTACAGACTCGTCTGGTTGAGGTCGTGATGGTGCCAACCAGAGACCGCTCCCGGTGCGGTCTCCACCTGCCCGGCCCACAGCGTCAAGGCTTCGAACGCTCGCTTGCGGAGCATGCCTGGCGTGGGGTCAGCTGCGATCATGTCGGCTTTCCTGAACACGCGAACGGGCTCGCTCATCCAGTGAGTGTGCCACCTGCCCGGTCTACTGCCACCGTGATGCCCGAGAGCCACATCCGCTATCTCGCCGAGTGCGCTTTGGGGGAAGCCTTGACAGCTTCTAAAATTCTCGTCTCCGCCGATGCTCATGTCGATGCTGCGCTCGGCAAGGTCACCCCGATGCCGTGGCGGCTGATCTGATCGCGGCCGTCTCGGAGATCCCCGCCTCGGAGGTGGATGTGCTCGTGGCACCAAACCTCGATCCTGTCGTGTTGGCTGAGGTGGAGGCCGCGAGGAAGGCGTGGCCGCACTCGATGAGCAACAGCGCAACGTGGCAGCCGTCTCCCGGCAGGCCGCAAGGCACCTTCGTGAAATCGGCCTCACCGGCGTCGACGCCGCAACCGTGCTAGGGGTCTCAGCGCAACGCGTCTCGCAGCTGGCCAAGAGCTGACTGAGCCCAAAACCGCACTCAAACGCCATCGATCGACGCGTTGCACTCACTGCCGCGGACGGTACTCATGGGTCTTTGGAGCGCTGCGGCGGACCTACGGCGTGAACGGCTCAGTGGCGAACAGTGGCGATCAGCGGCTCCACCGGGGAGGAGGACCGAGCCCGCCACGAATATCGCCCAATTCGGGTAGCACGCGCGCCGGTCCCGCGTGACGAGGAGAATCGCGTTCTTGTTTCAGGGCAGGCGAAGGCTGCCATAGCATCGTGGGATGAGCTGGCCTGAAG